>CAYGVV010000168.1:0-4810 GCA_964353395.1 uncultured Candidatus Bathyarchaeia archaeon
ACAGGAACACTGAAATCGTGTTTATATCTACTATTTCTCCGCCGACAGGGTATGAAGGCGGCGGCAAATAGCCCCCACTTTGAGTGGGACCTGCCTTGAAGCTCAAACCGTCAACTTTTCTCTTCGCCAATTGTCATCACAGAAGCCTGTTTTGTCATCCTGAAAATAAAAGCCTTTTCACAGCAGATTTGCATCTGGTCTGGCAAAACAGCCAAAGACTGATATAGCAATCAAACAGAAAGAGAAACATAGACCCTTTACAAGAAGGAAGTTTCATGACGAAAGCACTGTTCTTAGCGGACAGCTATCAGAGAGAGTGCGATGCGGTTGTTGTCTCAGTCAACGATGGAAAATACGTGGTTTTGGATCAGACCGTTTTTTACGCGAAAGGTGGAGGACAACCACCCGATACTGGAAAAATCGTCAAAGACCACGAGACGTATGATGTGGTTTATGTTGGCAAGTTTTCCGGCGAAATCTCCCATGAAATAGACCATGCAGGTCTCGCAGTAGGCGACAAAGTTCAATGTATCTTGAATTGGGAGCGTAGGTACAAACTGATGCGCAGCCACACCGCAGCCCACGTGCTTGCCGCGTTGCTGAATTCGGGCACGGGTGCGCTTATCACGGGTAATCAGCTTGAGGAAGACCACGTCCGCTTTGACTTCAGCCTTGAAACCTTCGACAGGGAGCTTCTGGAAACTTATCTTAACAAGGCGAACGAACTGTTCGGCAGAGACATCCCAGTGAAATGGTACGAACTGCCTAGGGAGGAAGCGCTGAAAATTCCCGGCGTTGTAAAGATGGCTGAGGCTTTGCCTCCTGACATTCCGGTGCTAAGGATTGTTGAAATAGTGGGCGTTGACAAACAGGCTGACGGCGGCACGCATGTGATGAACTTGAAAGAGGTCGGGAAGGTGGAGTTGTTGAAGACTGAGAATAAGGGCAAGAATAACAGGCGCATCTACTTCAAACTCGCCTGAAAAGCAGTTTTTGAGAAGTATTCATATTGTCAAGCACATTTTTATTGAAGGATACAAGTTGAGTTCAAAGAGGAGTCAGTCTGTCTTCAAAGCTTCCATAACGCAAAAGCACCCCGATTCTTCAGAGTTACCAGCTTTACCATAACTTCTTCAGACCACAAGAAAGCCTAGACGGAAAAACACCTACATGGAATAAGGATCCGTGCTGCCCCCCTGCATTCCATCATTTCAAGCGTGTGCTAGCAGTTACCCCGTTCGGTTTTTGTTATCAGCGAACCAAGCAGAGCTATATCATGATGCAAAAATGTTGCTAAGGATATGCGTTATGGTTGGATAGTATACTGATTTGCTAAGATAGAATATGAGCGCGAAGACTAAGCCGAGGAAGAGTATCGGTAAAAGGGTCGCCATTCCCAGGTTCAAGAATAGAATCTTGGGCACGTGCATGAGAGTGAACAAGCCAGCGTTGGCAACAGCTGCCACCATATAGTCGATTTTGGGATAGTTCAGCATCCTTTGCATGATTAGTCCTCTCCAGAAGAGTTCTTCCGTGATTGGAGCGAAGAAAAGCGTTGAGAAAGTTGCAAGGTCAAAGCCAAAGTCAAATTGGGGCATACCCCAAATAAGAACACGTAGAATCAAATAGCCAAATAAGCCGACACAGAGCACGACCCCGTAACGGAAATTGCCAACCCTAAGCCCTAATCCTGCCCGTCCTTTGGCGAAGTAGACAGCTCCCGAGAGCAAGCCGATGTGGTAGACAAGGGATACGACCTCATAATTTCCAAGCACGAATAATGCCACGCCGTAAATGAGTGTGAGAATAAACCAAAATGCCAGAGGCCTAAACAAAGCCTTCTTTATCGGATTTTCTGGATTCTTGCTCATCGCAGGCACCACTGAGAAACTGGTTTGTAGCTTAGGCTTTAAGAGCTTTGCCACCAAGTTAGGCGCCGAATTAGTTCCAGTGTATCGTTATAAACGCAGGAGTAGCTGTATAAGCTTTTATAAGAACGCTGATGAAATTGTTTAACTAAGAAGGTTAACACGCTTCCAAACACGAGAGCGCAGAGTGAATGCCGTACATAAAAAAAATCGAAATTAAAGGCTTCAAATCTTTCGGACCACAAACGGTTAAAGTAACCCTAGATAAAGGCTTCACAGCCATAACTGGTCCGAACGGAAGTGGAAAAACCAACATCTTGGATGCTTGCTTATTCGCTCTGGGCGAGTTGAGCACGCGAAGGCTGCGCGCTGAGAACGCGGCTAAGCTGATTTTTCACGGTTCCGAAAAATCTGGATTAGAAAAATCGAAAATGGCTAAGGTCATTATCCAGTTTGACAATTCAGACGGCGTAATGCCCGTGGACACCACGACGGTCACGGTTGGCCGCGAAGTCTACCGCAACGGGCAAAGCGTCTACAGGTTGAACGGCAGAAGAATCTCACGGCAGCACATTCTCGAAATACTCTCAGTAGCTGCCATAAGCAGCGCAAGCCAAAACATCGTACCACAGGGCACCATAACGCGGTTAACCGACATCGTTCCGGCTGAACGCCGAAAAATCATTGAAGACCTTGTCGGAATAGGCCAGTACGACGCTGAAAAAGCAGACGCGGAAGAGAAACTGCGCACCGCAGACATCTCAATCCGCACTGCTATGGGACGAATAGATGAAGTCCAAAAACGCTTAGACGACTTGGAGAGAGAACGCAACCAACTCCAAAGGTCAAGCTTCATTCAAGGCGAAATCAAGAAATTCGAAGCCGTCAAAATCAGCCACGAAATCACCCAGCTAAATAAGAAAGTCGAAGAAACCTCCATCCAAACTGAAAAAGCCAAAAACAAAGCCGACAAACTCAGAGAACTCCGCAATGGTCGCATGTCAAAAAGGCGAGAAATCGAAGGCGAATGGCGCAAGTTAAGCTCAGAAATCGTCGAAGATGGCAGCTCGGAAGTAATGAGGGTCCAAATCAAAATTGGCGAATTGAAGTCAAAGCTAACTGAGCTAAACAGCAAAATAACCTCTGGGCAAGCAAGCCTTGAAAGTTTGAAGCGTGTGCGAGAAAACAATTTTGGACAGTACCAGACTTTACGCAGCGAAATCCAGCAAAACCGGCTAAACATACGGAAACAGCGAGCCGAATTCGTAGACCTGCAGACCCAAATCAGCGCCAAGGAAACCGAGCACGCCTCTCTTGCGCAGGAGACGGCTCAACTTTGGGGGAACCTAGGAGAAAACAGCAAAAAAACACGCGAAATCGAAATACAAATTAACAGCCACAACAAGCGACTCGCCTTCTTACGATCAGAATTCACACAAGCCAAAACCTTCGTCAAAGCCAGTTCAGGTCGACTCAGAGAACTAAGCGCGCGAAAACAACGATTCACCGCCACACTCGCCGAAGTTGAAACCGCACTGGCTGAACTCGAAAAAGTCCAAAAAGAACAGAAAGTCCAACTTAAAAACCTCGAAAAAACCATCGAGAAAAGGACAATGCAGAAAGAGTCTGCGGAAAGAGAAATAACTGAAGCTGGAAAAATAGCCAACTCCGCTAAAGAAGCAGTCATAGAATTCGTCACCCAGCGAGAACTCGCCGAAACCGTAGCGGCTGAAGAAAAAGGTCTGCGCAGCATAGAAGAACTCGGCGACTTGGGCGTAATCGCAGGCGTTTACGGGCGACTCAGGAACCTAATCAAAATAGACAGGAGCTACAAGAAAGCCTTAGACGCAGCAGCTACCGGATGGCTTGACGCTTTAGTTGTGAAAGACATCGACTCCGCATTCATGTGCACAGAAACGCTGCGAAGAATGAAACTGGGGCGCGTCAAAATCATTCCGCTCCAGGGTGCATCTGGTCCCCAACCATTGACGGCTCCGGAACGCGAAGGAATAAGCGGTGTAGCTTCAGCCTTCGTGAAATGCGACAAAAACCACGAAACAGCCGTCAACTACGTCTTCGGAGACACACTAATAGTGGCTGATGACAAAACCGCGTTTGCTCTTTCAAACGAAGGCTACCGCTCCGTCACGGTTACCGGTGACCTTTACGAACCTGGCGCATTCGAAAGCGGCTACTACCGTGCACCCATAGATTTTTCAACCATTATTCCCAGCGAAAACGCCATCAAAAGCCTTGACGAAGCCGTAAAAGCCCTCCAGACACACCTCAGCCAACGCGGCAGCGACATAACGGCGTTTGAAGAAGAAATTGAACATTCCAAAATAGAAATCACTCGCCTCTTCGAAGCTATCGGCACTCTTGACCGAGAAATAATCCGAGTGAAACGAAGCGTCAAAAGAACCCAAGTCAGCGTTAGACGCGTGGACAAGTTCCGCTCCAGAATAGAGAAGGAAATAGAAATCGAAAAAGGCCACATGAACCTGTACAAATCCGAAAGAGACTCCATCCAAAAAGAGCTTCAAAAGCTGCAAATCGAACTCGCTAATTTCAGGCGGAAAACCGATGTTGCCCACATTCAAGAGTTGGAAATACAACGGGAAAAAATCGGCGAGGAAGCAAATACTTTCAGGCAGAAACTTGGGACTGTGCAAACCGAAATCTCCACCTGCCAATCCCAGTTTGACAATGTGCTGCGAGTGGGCTACCAAAACAGCAAAATTCAACTCTCAAAGGTGGAGCAGCAGCAAAGGAAAGTTGAGAAAGAAGTGGCAGAGGCACTTCAGCAGCGTGAATCAGTTAAGCAGGAAATTGCCGAACAAGAGAAAAGCCGCGTTGAACTTTCAAACGCCGTGCTTTCCGCAAGGGAGGACTCCAAGAAGTTTACGTCCCAAATAGACAACATTGACTCTGAACTGCGGTCG
>CAYGVV010000169.1:0-4780 GCA_964353395.1 uncultured Candidatus Bathyarchaeia archaeon
AATGTCCAAGCCAATCTGCCAATTCTTCGGAAGTCAGGACTTTGACGTTCGCCCATTGACCATCGGATTTCTTATTCGATAGCACCCAGTCACTGGATTTTGGCCATTTTTGGCTTGTTACAAAAACAAAGATTGATGTTTTCTTGTCAATGCTTCCAGGATTAGCCGTCCGTTTTGCATAGTCTCTATTCGCTTTAGCCAACACAGCTTTTTGGGTACTAAGTTCCCAAGCGGAGTCTCCTGCCGGAACATACAGACTGCCAACGTCAGTTTTAAGGATGCCATCCCATCCTTTCTCTAAAACGCTATCACCTGAAGGAAAACGGATTAGCGATGGATTTACGCTTGCGAATACAAGCCTTTTTACCAGTAATGGCAAAGTCTCTTGAGCTTGACGAGAGTTAGTCTCAGCCCATTTAACGATGTCCCCAGCGGTAACATGCCAACCCGTAGACATGATGTCCATCTCCCTTCTTGGGAAAGAAAAGATACCTTATCTATAATGCTACCTTAGGTTAAAAATCTTCTTAACACTAGAAGAACAAGCAAGGGATTAAAGAAGTAAAAAGTGTGGAGCGACGGGTTTAGAAGAGTTTTTCCCATCTGTTGAAGAGTTCTAGGACTTCGTCGCCGCCGTGACCCTTCAGAAACTCGCGTGTTTCTTTGTCTGCTACGGCGTTCTTCTGGAACTCAGTTATCCACTGGGCTTTCTCAGCGAGGAAGATTATGCCATCTATGCCTGTTCTAGCCACGCGCGTCGCCACCGTCATTATCTGTTTCGTCGGCGCCACAGTCTCCCAAGTCTCGTTCGGTCCCCTAACGTAGAAGTTCACGTACACAGGCTTCTTCAAAAAGCTCTTGTAGCCTCGGGCGATGGTTTCCCAGTACCACGGCGTAGGATAAGCCTTGCTGAACATGGGAATAACAAAGTAATCCGCGTACTCAGCCATAGCCTCAAAATCATAGCCAAACCGCACCTTGCCCAACAACGGATCAGGCAAGCAATTCACAAACAACGGCTTACCAACCACGCGCTCACGAACTTCCTTGAGGAACTCGGTCACGGTTTTGGCTCGCCAATCCACCCAGCTTAAGCCACTTTTGCGCCACTGCTCCACACAGCGCGGGCAAGTGCAAAACGCGTGCTCCGCAAAATGCTGACTGCTAACGCTTATGCCAGGCGTCTTCTTGGCACAGTCCTCAATCAACTTAAGATTGTACTCACGCACCTCAGGATTCGTCATGCACAGCACATCCCACCGCAAATTAAACTTCTTATTCGTGCGGAACGCAGGACCATCCGCGCTCACGGAAATCCATTCGGGACGCTTCGCAGCTAACGCGTTGTCGCCGAAAACCGCGATGTTCGTATACATCTTCGGGTTCGCTTTGCCCACGGTTCCCGATTCAGGTTTTATACGGTAAAAGTTGTAGTCCACACCTTCAACAGGCTCAGGTTGATATAGAAAGACTCCGAATTTCAAAGCATATTTCACCATTCTGTGTCCTTTATTGTAGGGGAATTGATTTTGCAGGTTATTTAAGGTTTCCAGTTTTTGCCTTGGAAAACGCGTTTTTCATTATGCCTAATAAAACATGTTTCAGGAAGAGAGGCAGATCAACTGAATCGTATTCTGCGGCGTTGACGCCAGTTTGTTTGAAGAAGAACGCGCCAAAATTCTTGCTCAGCACGCCTATTTGCCCAAACTCTGGCGGAATCAAGCCCTTCTCAACGTCCCAATCCATTTTCACAGCCGCCATCACAACCGACGCTGACAGCGGATCACTTCGCAAGGTTTCAACCAAGTTAGAAGCGATAGTTTCTTCGTCAGCGTTCAAGCTCTTAACTTTCGAAAGTTCAAAAGCCAATTTTTCAATGGGCAAATGTCTTTCTTTGAGCCTGTTCAAAATAGACCTGCACGGCATGCATTCGTTTGCCTTCATAACGGCTTCTTTCACAGCTTTCCTTGTGCAGTACCCAACAAGTTGCCCCAGCTCTGAAGCTGGACCAGCGTAAACTATTGGAGCGCCTCGACCTGTCTCCGCAGCAACTACTGCGTCTGTTATCGTCCCCGTGGCTTGGTCACCTGAGAACCTGCTTCTGATATCCAGTTCCTTTAGCGCCGCCATTTTGGCTTCGGTCGCCGTGATTAAGGTGCTGACTAGGCAGCTTTCAGTTGGGTTTCCATCTATGATAACTATTATGTTTATTGTCCCCTCGATGTGCTTGACCTCTATCGCTTCGCCTGCTGACTCAGCAAAATTACAAGTATTACCTTCGTTATCCGCTGCGGTAGCGATAACACTGACGGCAAGGTCACCGTTCCTCTTTGAAACTAACGAAAAGTTTTCAATTGCGGCAGCGGTAACCATCCCAACGAAACTTTCTTTGAGTCCAAATTTCTTTGTGGAGTTCATGAGGAAAGCTTCAGGGTCGTCGTGGAGACAGCTGTCACTGTAATCTTTAGTGACTTCTACGTTGACTATGGCTTTTGTTTTCTTTAAGCCACCACCGTTGTGAAATGCTGAACTAACCGTGTTAAGCGGAGTGTCAGAGAGTACGGCGAGAACGTTCTCTTTTAGAATTAGTTTGGTGTCTTTGGCTACGAGTTCGAACTGCTTCATCTGTGTCACCTGTTACTTGGATGGTTTGCTGCGCTTTATGGTTATGGCTTTTGTGGGGCACAAGTTGACGCAGACTAAGCATTGAGTGCATGATGCAGCGTCAATGACTAGGGGTTTTCGGTTGGCGCCTGGTTCTAGGATGCCTTGGGGACAAACCCCGACGCAGATGAGTCCAGAACAAGGAGCACATTTAGCCGAGTCAATTGACACACGTGCCTTCTTCTTGTCCATGGAGAGTCAACAATTAAATAAGTGCCATGAATATATTTGTTGCGCGCAAGTGAACCAGCATGAAAATCGGATTAGTCACGTATGCTCCTGAAAAAGTCGCAGGCTTTGATATGCACGTGTTTTACTCGAAGATGGCGGATGGGCAAGTTTTCCAGGCGGCGAGGAACATGCAGAATGACGTTTCATGTTTCTGTGATGCCAAAGCCATCCGAGAAGACCCAAGTTTGGTGGCGGTTTCGAAGAATGGTCCTGCGTTGAGGAAGAACAGGAGGGCTAATTTGGCGTTTGATTACGTGTGTCCCACGAACGAGCAGTACCAAAGCAAAGTGCTGGATTACGTTGAAGGTTTAAGCAGGGAGAAGATTCAGGGTGTAACTTTGAACCTTTACCATTTTCCCGAAGGGGAATTCTGCGTGTGCCCACGCTGCGTGGAGCAGTGGCGTAAGAGCGGGCTGAACTGGACGGAGTGGCGAGCGCAAACAATAACTAACTTTCTGAAAGAGGCGAAGTCGCGGGTGAAAGGGGTTTTCGCGGTGGAGATGTTTCCTGACCCAGTGCTTGCGAAAGAGCGGTTTGGAATAGACTTTGAGCGCATAGCCGAGTTCGTGGATTACTTTCATGTTCCGCTTTCGGCAAGGGATTACCTAACCAATTATTGGGTGGACCTGTTAACGAGGGATTTCATAAAGATTTTGAAGAAGCCTGTGGTGGTGGAGCTCAGCGGCGAAATGCTGACTGACGAGAAGGCTGGTGCGCTGTTGAAGATTGTGGCGTACTTGAGCAGGCATGACTTGATGGGTGTGCTGCTGCTGGTGCATGATTCGGAGAATGCGAAGCAGATTGCGCGGTACGCGGTGAAGAACAGGGAGTTCCGTGACTGGCTTAACAAATATGAGTTCGCAGAAATGAACCGAATAGTCGAAAACTGGGCTTTATCCTGTTAGGTTTTGATGTGCTTTCGCTTCTGCACTCTGCTGCGAATTTTTGTCTATACCCCCTCTATAAGTAAGCAAAACGAAGGTTAACTTATCTAAGTCAAATAATTTTACGCAATTATTTAAAAGTTGAAAAATAGGTCACTAAGTAGCCCTTATGCAAAAGTTGCTTAAAAGGGTAAAGTTAAGCAATTATTTAATAAATGATTATTATGTGTTTCAATCCTTGTTTTGATGGATTAGCCATTTGGACTTGAGACAGCCAGTTTCACCTCTCCTAAATTCCTCACTCATACAGTAGGATGGCATTTCGCTCTACTCTCTTTGAATATTTTCTCTAACTCCTTAATCGTCAACGGACACTCATCTTCGTCTAACTGATGATTCCACTTATCAACATCTACTAAGAAAGTTCGGAATTTTTTATTCTCCTTCGCCAATTTCTGGAGAACCTCAATATACGCCTTGTCTTTTATTGCTTTCATTATCTGACCTTCTCGTTAGTGCAAACGTATATTCCTATTAAACTACGTTTTTGTTAGTTAAGCAGTTGTTTGTTTCACAGTTCTTAATGAAGTATGCCTTTTCTACGTCTCTTGTTTAAAACGGGTGGACTGCTCCATAATTGTATTCATCAATGATTTTGGCTAATGTTATATTTTTATATTTATCCCTGATTTCCTTTTCAATTTCGTTTAATCCTTTTCCAGTTTCTTTTTTGCGGTCATTTAGAGCTTCTCTGATTTCTTTTTGAGTTTCTTTTAGAAATTCTAAGTAGCCCCCAGAATTACAGAGAATACAACTGTTCTTTTTCTTGTATCTGTCTCGAATGCCAATGTCCCACATAACAAAAATCTCAGGATTAAGAAGATGCAAAGTTTTTGAAATAGTAGTTGGACTCCCCAAGTATTCAAGAGGGTCCATTCTTTCATAAATGGTTGTGATTGAATCTGAAATCTCATCTTTTTCAAAGTCAATAGTTTGAAACC
>CAYGVV010000170.1:0-4780 GCA_964353395.1 uncultured Candidatus Bathyarchaeia archaeon
CAAGTGCCAGAAATGCGAAGACAAGCAGGTAATAACGGCGATCTACAGGGAAGTAAAAGAGAAAGAAAAGCCTGTTAACGTCTAAGTTAAGACGGCGCATCCATCTTCTTTTACAAGCACGGTGTGCTCAGCCTGCGCAACAGGTTTTCTAGTCACCTCAACAAACACTGGATAACCTGTGATTGCTTTTGTGGCGAGTAGTTCTCTGAAAGCTTCGCGGTGCTGTTCCTTTGGGACGGCGCCTTTGAGCCAGCGTTCAGCAAAAGGCAACGTTACGAAGTTGTCCTCAATGAATTTCAAGAGCTGTTTTGCGTGGGGGCTTTTGGTTGATTTGGCTTTGACGAGGCGGAAGATTGTTTTCTGCGGGGAATCTTCAACAACTCCGCCTGCTTCAGGGAGGGTGACGAATGGTTCTATGGCGTACACTTCGCCGCCCCTGATTTTTGTCAGAGAAATCTGCGAGACGTTGGGTATGCTGGTTCCAGCGTGAATCAAATAACGCCCAACCGAATGCCCTGTCAGGTTTGAGATAGGTTTGAAGCCGCGGTTTTTTATGGTGTTCTCGATGACGCCGCCGATTTTGCCTGGGGGCACTTCTGCGCGTATGTTGTCCATGCCTGCTTTCAAAGCTTGCTCCGCCGTGTCCACCATGCTCTTGTATTCGGGGTTGAAGCAGGCTGTGAAAGCAGTGTCGGTTACGTAGCCGTCCACGTGGACGCCGATATCCACTTTAGCCAGTGAATTCGGGGGGATTAAGCTCTTGTCGCCTGGTGGTGAGGTGTAGTGGGCGGCGACTTCGTTTATGGAGACATTGCATGGGAAGGCGGGTTTTCCGCCTTTTTCCCGTATGAGTGCTTCGGCTTTTTCGCACACTTCGATGATGGGCATGTTTTCGCGGACAAAAAGTTTCATTTCTTCACGTGTTTCACGGAGAATCTTTCCTGATAAGCGGAATTTTTTGAGGGCTTCTTCATCGTAACGGGTCATTTGCGCTTTCACTTCGCTTTTGGTTCGCTGGTGATTAGGTTTCCTTTTTATGCAGAGGCTGCTTAAATGCGTAACCTTCTGAATTGAAAGGTGAAGTGGTGATGTTTATGGTTTATAGATATGCGGATCGAGGACTGCGAAGTTGTTTCCGCCAGCATGATAGAGCAGTCGCGCTTTCTTCAAGTCGTAGCTTTCAGTGAAGACTCCCGTGTCTGCGTAAGCTTCGACTATTCTGCCCACGAAAATTGTGCGGTCGCCTGTTGTAACTTCAGTTTCCACGGTGCATTCTAGATGCGCTATGCATTCTCTGATTGCAGGCGCTTTTACTCGTCGAGCCGGTATTGGCGTCAAACCCGCTTTCTTGAACTTGTCGAAGCTTCTGCCAGTGAGCGAGCCGCATGAGTATACTGCTTGCAGTATCTCCAGTGTTGGAATGTTCACTATGAATTCTTGTGTTTCTTCGATGAGCGTGTGCGAGTGCCTTTTAGGCGATACATTGATTGCCACCAGAGGCGGGTCATTTGAAGTTGGCATTGCCCACGCTATCGTGGTGATGTTTGGTTTGCCCGCTTTTCCAACGCAAGAAACGAGCACAGTGTGCATGGGATGAAGAAGCCTATAGGCGAAGGCGGAGTTAACGTTGACTTTTCCCGACATAAACTTTCACCATTAACGTTTTATGTGGTATCGTAGGTAGTGGTGACGTCTCCCGCGCTTATTTCCCTTTTTCTTTTTTGAGAAAAAGTCACTGCGTGTTTTCCGGCCAAAATCTTTTTGCACATGAATCTCCTTAGGATAAAGACTTAACATCCAATAGGTGGAGACATCTCCCACACACTCCCTCTTTTACTTTCTGCACATGAAGTTGGCTTTGTTGCTGAAATAAAACGGAATAATTGGATTGTGTTAGATTGATTATTGATTCAAAAAAATGGGGCGGTTTTAACTCGCCTGCGCGCTCTGAGGAAGGAAAAAACTGAAATCGTAGCTGTTGAACCGCCACCTTGAAACAGGGCAATGCTGAAATCGCACACTCGACGAACATTTCTGACAAACTTTCTGGCTCGGTTATAAAAACTTATTTAGGACCCGTGAACGGAATTAATTTGACTTGCGTGGTTCAATTGACACGAAGAAGTGCCAACACAAGAAAAACAAAAAAGAAAAACGGGCAATTCGTGCAGCGAAAACGAGAAAGCAACGATGCAAACGCAGAGAAAAGACCGCGCTCTCGCTGGTTAAGAAATGCGTTGATCCTTATTGTCTCTAGCATGGTCATATTCTCAGCTTGCTTTTTCTGGGTCAATCGGCCGTCCGTATCGCAGCAGGCTCAGGATTCTGCAGACCTTAACTTGCCCAGGGCAGCCATACTAGATGGTTTGTATGACAAGGCGCCCAACTCGACTTTGACTGAAAGTATGGTGCAGTACCTCTCAAACGCGGGGTACATGGTTGATGTTTACAGAGGAATCAACGTCACGATTGATCTGTTGAGAAACATCGGTGGATACGAGATTCTCATCCTGAGGCTTCATAGCGCAGTACATACGGACGGATTTCTGTATGTTTTCAGCGGGGAAGAATACACAGAGTCCAAGTACGTTGACGAACAACTGGCAGGAGCCGTTAAAAAAGCCTATACTTTTAATGAAAGCGAACCTCCCTACTTTGCTTTGAATTCGGTGTTTCTCGGAAAACTCAAGCCTAATAGCCTGAATGGCACAACGATAATACTGATGGGATGCAACGGAACGGCGACGCAGTACGTGATCCAGAGATTCTTTCAAGAAGGCATCAAAGCTTACATTTCATGGGACGGGTATGTCAGCCTATCGCATTCAGACGAAGCAACGCTAAGACTGGTGAAAGCCATGTGCTTAGAAGGATTGAGCCCTAAAGCAGCAGTTGAAGAAGTCAATAAAGAAGTCGGTCCAGACCTCTCCTACAAAAGCAAACTAATATGCGCTTTACCCTGAACAACACGCGTTAACGCTTTCCTGTATCTCTCAAGTCCTTTTTCTTCGGAGCAAAATCCTTGGGCTTTGCTCAATCTAAAACTACTTATGGGGTTCCTAAAAGTTCAGCCATATCTTGGCTGCACCTCCTAGAAAGAGCTCTCGATACTGCTTTTACTGCGTTTTCCTACGAGTATAGGCGCTAAATGGAGCTGCATCTTGGGCTTGGACCAAATGGATCTCCGGTTGCTGCATAGGGGAGAAGCCTGCAGTAGAAATCCTCGCATTTTTTCATTTCTTTGCAGTTTTTGCATTTCTTAAGATCACTTGTCTTGACTGCTCCTCTGAAGAATGCCCAGTTTTTGGAGAACCAAACGTCTGCTAGAGTTTCATTTTTTAGGTTTCCCATTTTCCATTTTGGATCGCCAACGACGGAATTGCATGGGTACACCTAGCCGTCGCTGAATATTGTCAGTATCGTTCTCCCAGCTTTGCATGAGATGTACCCTTTCTTTGCCTCGAGAGTTGATTCCCTCAAAACGGGGCACGACAGGAAGACATCCAATGAAGCGTCTATCCTTCTATGCTTTGCCTTTGTAATCATTAGGTGTGCCATAGTTGCTTCGTATTCCCTTTGTGGAGGCATCCACTCTCTGTGATTTCTCATTCTTCCAAGCGGTTTCAAATCCAAGAAGGCTATTCTGTAGGCTCTTTGATCCGCTACAAGATTTACGATATTCTCTATCTTATTCAGGTTCTTGGCATGCAAACAGCAGTTTATGCCGTATTGCACTTTGTTCTTTTGCAGAGTTTTTAGTCCTGCAAGCGTTTTCTCGAATGTTCCTTCTACTCCTCTGAAGAGATCATGACCGTGGGCATCTGAATCATCAAGGGAGACCGTTGGAGTGATATTTGACTTCTTAAGTTGCTTCGCAATTTCGTCACTCAGCAAGGTTCCATTTGTTAGGATCACCTTGCGAAAACGTCTATATTCTAGCATCTGAAGGATTTTACCAATGCTAGGATGCAGCAACGGTTCCCCGCCGTTGATTCTCACTTCGAGCACTCCCATTTTCTCCAGTTGATCGAAAATAGACTTTAGATCCTCCAATGACAAGTCGACTGAATCTTTTGTTGCAGAAAAGCAGTGAACGCATTTCAGGTTACATTTGCTCGTAATGAAAATGTCGACAGATGAGGGAGCTGATAGAAAAGGGATGGGAAATCTAGCAAAGAATTCGCGGTTAATCTTTGTGTTTTTTGAAGGGAAAGCTTCAGCTGCTATTTCGCTCTTCCTTACAAATTCCAATTTTGTTGCGCGTTTCAGAAACTTCGCACACTTGCTATAGCTGATTTTAGTTTCCCTTACAACTTCTTCAACATCAGCGGTTCTGCCGTGGAGATATTCGAGTATTTTGAATTCGTCCTCGTCTAGGAACTCGGTTTTCGCCTTCACATAGTCAAAAGCCACATAGGTCCCGTAGTATTGAGGTTCGGCTCTAAGCACCACGCGAGAGCTAAGTGAAAGCTTTGAAGACAGACTGACTCCTCTTTGAACTCAACTTGTATCCTTCAATAAAAATGTGCTTGACAATATCCTGCTGCAATGTTAGATTTCGACTTTCGAGAAGCCAGGTCTCAGAGGATTCAAACCTGTATGAAAAGGCTTTTATTCTCAGGACGACAAAACAGGCTTCTGTGATGACAATTGGCGAAGAGAAAAGTTGACGGCTTGAGCTTCAAGGCAGGTCCCACTCAAAGTGGGATTGGGAGACAGCAACCCTCATACCCTGTCGGCGGAGAAATAGTAGATATAAACACGATTTCAGTGTTCCTGT
>CAYGVV010000171.1:0-4777 GCA_964353395.1 uncultured Candidatus Bathyarchaeia archaeon
TTCAATCTATCAAGGAAGAAGCGACTGCTCCAAAGAAACAATTGGAGACTCTGAGGAGCGACAAAAGTCAAGCTACTATCGCGAATTTTCTGAAAAAGAAATTGGACGATGCGGAAGAGGAAAACGAGTAGACTACTAAGCATGTGCCTATATAGACCCAATAATTGCACTTAATGTCAGTACCCAGGCTACTAGCCAAGTGAAGAAATAAATGAAAATGCCCATGCTCATGATTTTTGAGGGCTTCTCCACCTGAGAAGAGTACTTTGCTTTCAAGGCGTAGAAAGAAATTAAATAGATCAGGAGGGCAATCGTGATGCCATTCAGCAGGGTGCTTGTGTTGCTTACCTGTTCGAGGATAGATGTTCCAGTCATTGATTGGGATATGAGCGAAACACTTGTACTTATTAAGCCCGCAACGACGCCTAAGGCAACTCTTATCCAGTAAATCTTCGTCAACGCGTTCACGGTGGTTCAGTCCCGCTATGGCATATTTGGAATCTACATAAAAGTTGCCTAGTTAATAAACTGTTTCTGCTGTTGCACAACAGTTGGCGATGGAGAATCCTCTTTTCCGCGAAGAATAGCCCGTAATCTTAATCTGAATTTCATAACAGCTTTATAAAACCACCAACAGAAACAGCCCTCAACTTACAATCGTAATCTCTTGTTAAGGAATGTGTATCAATTCATGACTAGGTTAAATTTTGAATTCGATTTCAATGATTTGCTGAGTGAAACGGTGGATGAAGCCTTCTCTGCTCTAGGTGAATCGCCGAAGCAAGCCATATTCTTTCACTTGGAAAAGCACTTCCGCATCAAGCAGCAGGAAATTCCAATCAAAATCGAGGCTTTTGACGGTGCAATTAAGAAGTTTTTCGGGGTCGGAGCCACTTTTCTTGAAACTCTGATTGTGCGGAGACTCTGCGAGAAAGCAGGCTTGCCCCTCCAAGAGTCGCCTTCTAAAGACTCTGACTTCGTAGAGGCAGTCGTTCAAGTTAGGCAAAAGATGGAGAAATAGGTTCGCGATTGTCTTTCTGGCAAGCAGCCTGAGGGTAACACGGTAACGTCTTCGTGGAAGGAAGCTGCACGCAACGGATCTGCTTTTTAACTATTCTTTCGCCAGCGCGAAGGGTTAATTATAATCTCCAAAGCTATTATGAGTCCAGAACAGATGTGACCTCGTTTGCCCAAGAAAGACTTCACAAACTTCGACCTGCACGCCGTAGTCAGCGAACTGAAAACCAAACTTGCAGATGCTAGGGTTAACAACGTTTACCAATTGGACGCTAAAACTTTGCTTTTGAAACTTCACAAGATGAACGAAGCCCCGATGCCGCTTGTTCTGGAAGCAGGCAGACGATTACACTTGACTGCTTACTCATTGGAGAAGCCTCAGACACCACCAGCATTTTGCATGACACTGCGCAAGTACTTGCCTGGTGCATGGATACGGAATGTTGAGCAGTACGAGTTTGAACGGGTTGTCACGTTCCACTTCGAAACCAAAACGGGCGTCTTGCGGCTTATTTTGGAGCTTTTCGGCGAGGGCAACATCATTCTGGCTGGCGAGAAAGGCGAGATTTTGCAGGCTCTCGTTTTCAAGCGGATGCGTGACCGCAATATAGTCCGCAACGAGGTTTACCTGTTTCCGCCCTCAGGTGGAAAAAACCCTTTCAAAATTACACGGGAAGACCTGGAGACAGCACTAAAAGCTGCTGGCGACGTTGAAGTTGTCAGGGCTATAGTGCGATTTCTAGGCGTGGGCGGGGTCTACGCTGAAGAACTCTTGTTGAGGGCAGGAGTCGAAAAAGCAAAACACTGCAGCGTATTAGCCAGCTCCGAGATTGATGCTATGTTTAATGCTCTCCAAGGGCTACTTTCAGCAGTTTCAGGTTCCAAGTTGGAGCCCTGCATCGTTCTGGATGAGAACGGCGGCTTCGTCGATGTTGTCCCGTTTAAGCTTAAGCGTTACGAAGCTTTCAAGCTTCAGCCTTACGCCAGTTTCAATGAGGCGTTGGATGAGTTTTACGTGCGAGTCACCGCTGCCGAGAAAGCATTGGCAGGCGTTGACGTCGGTCAGTTTAAGCGCGAGGCGGAGAGGCTTAAGCGCATGATTGCTGAGCAGGAGCAGGCTATGCGTCAAGATGAGAGTGAAATGGTGCATGACAAGCACATTGGCGACGTTATTTACGCGCGTTTCAGTGAACTTCAAGCTTTGCTGGAGAAATTTTCAGCGGCTTGGGCTGAAGGAAAAAACTTGGGCGGTGTGGTTTCCGAAGTTATGGCAGCCAAGCAGTCTGGCGGAGTGGCTGAAGTGCCTTTTGAGTCTTTTGATGCGCGTGCTCTTGCGATTAACGTTTGTGTAGATAATTTGCCGTTTAGCTTGAGTCTGCGCAAAACGTTGTATGAGAACGCAGCGGAGTTTTATGATCGGGGGAAACGTGCTAAGCAGAAGTCTGCAGGCGTGTTGGCAGCTTTGGAGGACTCCCGCAGGAAACTGGCTGAGATTGAAAAGCGCGTAAGCGAGGTAGAGGCTTTGAAAACTGCAGCTCCAGCGGAAGCCATGGAAGAACTTGCTAAGCGCAAAGTCGAGAGTAAGGAATGGTTTGAGAAGTTCAGGTGGTTCACTTCAAGCGACGGCTTTCTAGTAGTTGCGGGCAAAGATGCAGTCAGCAACGAAGTTCTCATCAAGAAACACACAGAAGTTAATGATGTGGTTTTTCACGCGGACATCGTGGGTTCTCCGTTCGTCGTCGTTAAAACCGAGGGCAAAGAGCCTAGCGAGAAAGCGTTGCGGGAAGCTAGCGAGTTTGCTGCTGCGTTTTCCAGAGCTTGGCGTGAAGGCATGAGTTCAGCAGATGTTTACTGGATTAAGCCTGAACAATTGAGCAAAAGTGGTCCTTCGGGGGAGTCTGTGCCTCATGGCGCGTTTGCGGTGAGTGGGAAGCGGAACTGGATGCGAAGTGTTCCGTTGAAGGTGGCAGTCGGCGTGGTTGAGGATGGGGAAGCGCGATTTGTGGGAGGCCCTGTGGATACTGTTAAGGCTAAGACGAAAGCTTTCGTTGTTCTTGGTCCAGGCGACTTGACGGGAAAAGATTTTTTGAAGCAGGTTATGAGGGCTTTAACGTTGAAGTTGCCGAGGGAGCAGCGTGAAAAAATGGGCAAAACATCCATTGAAAGCGTCAGGGCGTTTGTGCCCTACACTAAGGGGCGAATAGCGGGACCTGTTACGTGATGTGTTTCCATGTGGCTGCAGCATGTTAATGTTCGGCGGAATCAATTTCTGGTTGAGTCTGCGGGAAGCGGCTTGCAGCTTTTTTTTCATAAGATATAAAAACTCATGTTATCCCTAATGTAGGGAGGCAGTTGGCTATGAAAAAGTTTGTCTTGACTTTTTCCGTACTTGTCATTGTCACGGCTCTTGCTACGGTAGCCTTTGTGAGTTTGAACGACGCGAACAAGCAGAATGCCAAGTTAACTAGTGACTTGACTAGACTTCAGGATCAATATGATACTCTGCAAACAAAATACTACAATCTCATGGGAAATTACTCCGCTTTGGAATGGAAATACACAAACATTTTGCTGCAGACTCCTTCTTTAGCGCCGAATCCTGCTGGTTCGGGAATGACGAACAGTTCGTATTTGTCTCGTTATCAGGCGTTAGAGGATTTATACAATAATTTGAAGAAGACGTACGATCAGTACGTGGCTGATTACCAGAAACTGCGAAGCATGACTGATCAGAGGCTTCTGCGGGGAAGTGCTAAGCCCTTCATTGTTCCTTTTGACCCAGATGTGGTGAGTCTTGTGCGTAATGTTACTGGGAAAGCTGAGAACAGCAGTGATTCTATTAATTGGGGCGATATTAAGGCTCTTTACGACTGGGTTAACAACAACATTGAGTACAGGGAAGATGGCTTGTATCCTGTTCTCCCGGACAATCCTGTTGAGGTTGAAACCAAAGGCTTAGAGCAGACTGATCAGATGGCGCAGTTTCCGAATGAGACTATAGCGCTGAGAAAGGGTGACTGCGAAGACATTGCCGTGCTACTTTGCTCCATGGTGCGAGCGTATTTTGAAACCCACTACACAACAGAATGCATCTGGATAACAGGCGAAAATGCTGGGCACGTGGCAGTTATGATTCCCTTCGATGAGGACAAAATAGCGATTCTGGACCCGGTGAGAGACTACTACAGTCATGACACTTTAGGCGACATAGCTCTTAACAGCGTTTCAACAGAGATTTACAATTGGATGAACATTTGGCGACCTTCACTGGGTAACGACGTGCACGTTTACCGCGTGTTCAGTGATTACATGGACGATTACTTCAACACCACAGAAGAGTTCACAATCTGGATGTACAACCGATAACTGCTTCGCTTCATCTCTCTCATGTGTTTTTCGACTTATCCTCCTCTTCTATAGGTTGCACCTTGCTGCAAACTATGAATAGGCGATTAAGAACTAAGACTCAACTGCTCTGCGGAGGCTACCCCTCCCTCTTTATAAATTGGTCTCTGCAGTGGACCCAGGTCTTGACTTTCTATGAAACTGCAGCCAAACCTTATGTTGTTGTCTGCGTATTCTTCTCAGCAAACAAAAAGAAGGCACTTCAATGACTACTGAACATCCGAGAATCAGACGAGAGAAGAAAACCATACAGGCGATGGTACACATCTACTGCAAAGGAAAACACGGAACTCACGGCGAACTCTGCACTGAATGCACCGAGTTTTTGGAGTACGCAAAGATGCGGTTGGACAAG
>CAYGVV010000172.1:0-4677 GCA_964353395.1 uncultured Candidatus Bathyarchaeia archaeon
TTTTATGACGTTTTCTTTGGACTGTTTTAATGTCCTGTTAAAGGAACCGCGGCTTAATTTTGCCTTTGTTAGGCGTAAGCTGGCTTTTTCATCGTATTTGAGCGTTTTGCCTGCCATATTTTCGGCTAAAACGTCTATAAGTAACGTTTCTAACTGTATTTTAGTTAATTGGCTGTTTTTAGAGAGTATTCTGACAATGGGGTCGTTTAATGCCCCGTTTAGCCATATTTGAACACTGTCTTTAAGCTTCAACCTTATCATCCTCGCAGTATATTAAATGGATACAGTTTTGTATACTGGCTGCGGTTTTTAAAAGTAATCCAGAACTCCTCTAATGAAAATGACCCCCATAACTCGATAAAAACAGCCTGAAACGGATAAAGCTGTCAAAAAGGAGGCGATTTTTGTTTTGAAGCTAAAATTTGCCATTGATGCTGGATTTGACTTCAGAATGAACACAGTTCAATTGTTTAATTAAGCGTAAAGGCAGGTAACTATACTCGTTTCTGTAAACAGACAAGATAGATTACTTAATAATAGCGTCTTTCAGTTCAATTATTCCGATCTAAAATCACTATTTCAGGGCTATGCTCTAAGTAAAGCACATTCAATTTTATTGTATCTCACGAATTAACTTGCATGTTATTCAGCTTGCGCATTCACGCTTTGTGGCGTCGTGACATCACTAATCACAGTGAAATCACGCGTGATTACAACGAATTCCTATGATGTCACATCGGGTGTGATGCAGCTGTGATTCGTGGCATGCACTGCTGCAAATTTGCTAGTAATAACATCGCTGATAGTAAGGTGGGTTTTTCTTTCTTAGGTTTTTTCAGAGGCGTTCTGCGCCTTTCTTTAACTCATCGAAAAGTTCTGGGCGCAAATCTCTGAGTGTAGGTATGAAGGTTTCTGCAGGTCTTATGTCGTTGTAGTCAACTTCGCAAACCACAAAGTCTTCTTCATCATACTTAGCTTTAGCAAGCACATCGCCGGTTGGGCTGACAAGTCTGCTTCCCCCCCAGAATTGAAGCCCATCCTGGACGCCGACAAGATTGACATAAGCGAGAAAAGCCGTGTTTTCCAAAGCCCTTGCAGCCATAAGAATTTCGAAATAGCTTCTACGAACAGCCGGCGAAGCCGAAATGGACACTATCAGCTGCGCGCCCTTCAAGCGAGTTAGGCGGGTTACCTCTGGAAAGAAGAGATCGTAGCATATACATAACCCTATTTTTCCGAGAGCAGTGTCAAAGGCTGCAGTTTGATATCCCGGACGGAAGTACCGTTTCTCTTCGAACACGCTATGCGTAGGCAGGTACATTTTGCGGTATTTCCCGATGAAACCCTCTGGTCCTACGAAAACTGCAGTGTTGAATAATGTAGCCTTTGTCTTTTCACTTTGCTCGGGCATTCCGAAAACGATGTGCATTCCTGTTTTTCTCGCGGCATCCTCTATTCTTTGGGTTGAGGGTCCTGGAATTGTTTCGGCTAATTCGTAGATTTGGTCTCTGATCACGTAGCCAGTTAGTGAGAGTTCAGGAAAAATCACAAGGTCCGCCGATTGCGCTTTTGCTTTCTTGGTGATTTTCTCTATTTTTCTTATGTTTTCTTCTTTGTTTCCGCGTTTGCTGCTTATCTGTGCAAGGGCTAATTTGATCTTTTCTTTCATTTCGTTTTCCCTTTCTGTTTCAGTAACTGTTGTGTGGAAGCCTGAAATCAATTCCCACGGTCCTGTATTCGAGTTTTGCTGTCAACGGCATCCGCCTCTTGTGTTCTACCGCAAGCCATCTGGCTTTAACTTTCTCCACTTGGGTCTCTTCGATGCCAAGCTGATCCGCTATCTCTTTTGCGGTCATGAACCGCTCAAGCCCGAATAAGATTAGGTCAAGGAGTTCATACTTAATCCCAAGTTCACCTTCGGCTGACTGGTTAGGCCACAGCGCAGGCGTGGACGGCTTCGCCGCCAGTTCCCTTGGAAAACCCAAATGCTCCGCGAGTTTGCGGACCTGGGTTTTGTACAAGTCCATTATGGGTGATATGTCCGCGGCTACGTCTCCCCATTTAGTGAAGTAGCCCATCATTGTCTCTGACTTGTCGGAGCTTCCACAGACAATCCTGTTAAGTTTATTCGCGTAATAGTAAATGTAGACCATTCTGGTTCTTGCCTTAATGTTCCCCTTGCAAAGCCTTTCCGCAGCGTCAAAAATGGGTATTGATTTGTAAAAGCCTTCAAGAGCAGGCGTGACGTCACAGATTTGTGTTTTCAAGCCGAATTTTTCAGCCACAAACTTTGCATCAACAATGTCTCTAGCATTGTATGTTTCCTTTTCAGGAAGCATAAGTCCCAACACTCGGTCTCCCCCTATAGCTCGGGCAGAAAGTGCGGCTATGGTGCTGCTGTCGATTCCACCAGAGAGACCCAGAACTACGCCGCTTGCCCCCGAGTTGTCCACGTAGTCCTTGATGAATCGTTTGATTCTTTTCTCAACATCAGTCCAGTCCAGTTCCAGAACTGAAGGCTTTAGTTCCAAGTGGCTCACGCGTCTTTAATGTTCTATGGTTGTAGGCAAGTATTTAAGGACAAGCATAAATACTAAATGAGAATTACTTACGATTTAGAGGCTGCCAAAATGGGGCGAAGAAGGAAAAAAGTTGTTCATATTCCTAAAAAACGGTTGCCTAAGTTCTTCTCCTGCCCCAAATGCGGAAAAGAAACAGTAAGAGTAGAAATTTTGCGGGAAGAAGGTCACGCCATGGTAGGTTGCAGCAGCTGTGGCCTGCAAGAAGAATTCCCGATCAAGCCAGCTCAAGGCGAAGTTGACATCTACTGCATGTTCACCGACAAAGTCTATGGTTCTTCCCGAAGATCATCTGTAACTAACGTCAAAGGTGCCTAGAAGGATAAGGTCATGCGCATGGTTGGGCACGTTGAAAAATACTTGCTCGATAAAATCAAGGCGGAAGGGTCAATCCACATGACCCTTGTGGACCCTGAGAAAGTAACACCTCCCCAAGCATCAAGGATTGCTGAAAACTCAAAAGCCAGCGGAACTTCCGCCATAATGATTGGAGGCTCAACCTTTGTTTCCCAATCTCACCTGGACGATGTTGTTAAAGCGATTCGACGCACCGTGAAAATCCCCACAATTCTATTCCCCAACAACATAACCGGAATCAGCCGTCACGCCGAGGCTATTTGGTTCATGTCCCTACTAAACTCCGTCGACCCTTATTTTCTGGTAGGTGCCCAAATTTTGGGGGCTCCATTGGTAAAGAAGTACGGTTTAGAACCTATCTCCATGGGATACGTGATAGTAGGCGAAGGCGGCACCGCTGGCATAATTGGCAAAGCAATTCCAGTGCCATACAACAAACCCGAACTCGCCGCCGCTCACGCCCTTGCAGGTCATTATTTGGGAATGCACTTCATTTACCTTGAAGGCGGGTCTGGCGCAACTAATCCCGTGCCTCCAGAGATGATACGCACAGTCAAACATCTCGTTGATGCTCCACTCATAGTTGGGGGCGGCATAAGAACCAAAGAGCAAGCACTAGCTGCTGCATCAGCAGGCGCAGACATAATAGTCACTGGCAACATCGTAGAAAACACTGATTCTAAGCAGAAAGTGGCTGAAATAATCAACGGCATCAAAGGCGCCAAACTATAACAATTAACTTTTTGAGTCGAATTCCACTGAAGTTGCCCTTTCAATTCATAGTTTTTTCGTCTTTTATCCTAGAAAGCCAAAATAGACGCGCCGTTCACAGTGCTCTGCAGGGGCGCCAAATGTGACAAGCAGAATGAGCGAGAGCTATCAGAAATACGTGGAGGCGATGGAGAATCAGCTCCGCCAATTGTACGCAATCAGCGAGAGCGCCCGCGTAAAGGGACTTGACCCATCATTGAAGACTGAGTGCATTATTGCACAAGATATCGCTGACCTCGTTGAAGGTCTAGTGGGACCCAAAGGCGTGGCTGCAAGCATCCGGGAACTAAGCACGAAACTGGGACGGGAAGAAATAGCCTTCAAAATCGCCGAGCAAATTGTCTACGGCAAATTCGAACCCATGGAGCCCGAGCCAGCTGCTGAGCAAGCCATCCGCACTGCTCTCGCAATTTTCACCGAAGGCTTAACTGCCGCTCCAATACAGGGCGTGGCTCAGGTGAAAATTAAAACTAACCTTGATCGGACACGGTACCTCGCTATTTACTTCGCGGGACCGATTAGATCTGCTGGAGGTACAGACCAGGCTTTAACTCTTGTCGTGGGGGATTTTGTGCGCCGCCTGCTTGGTCTGGACCGTTACAAACCCACCTCAGAAGAAGTTTCTCGTTTCATTGAAGAACTAAGGTTGTACGAGCGTTCCGTAGGCCGCTTTCAATATCACATTCCGGACGAGGAGTTGAGGAAGGCGTTTGACTTTCTCCCGGTTGAAGTTACAGGCACGGAGTCTGATCCCATCGAAGTTTCTTCCTTCAGAAACCTTCCAAGAATTGAGACCAACCGCGTGAGAGGTGGCGCGCTGAGAGTGGTGAATGACGGTATTGTGGGGCGAGCGCTCAAAGTCTTAACCATCATAGAGAAACTCGGCTTCCAAGGATGGGATTGGCTGAGAGAGTTCAAGACGAAATCGGAAAAAAAGTCCTCCGGCTTCATGGATGACGTAATCGCTGGG
>CAYGVV010000173.1:0-4663 GCA_964353395.1 uncultured Candidatus Bathyarchaeia archaeon
GAAGCAAAGGCGGCTTAACCGTTTCTTTCAACGGCAACAACTATGCGGTGAAAAACGCTGAAGTGGTTGTTTTGTCTGATAACAGCGTTGTAACGGGTGTCCTCGCTGACGTTTTCCTTAAGCATGGAAAAGTACAAGCCCTGAAACTGGCAGAGAATTGGAGCCGTGAATCCTTGAAACACAGCGAAGTTAATCCGTCTCTTCTTGACCGCCTTTTTGCGTTGTACCCGAAAACTTTGCCTAAGGTTCAAATAGTCACACCAGAGAATATGGAAACGTTAACCAAAGAGAGCAGCGAGTTCAGGAAAAAGGTAAGAGGCGAAGCAGTTGGGAAACTCGGATGAAACCGCAGCCAAGGTTGAAGACACTTACGCTGAGGCTTTTGAAGGCATCTTCTGCCGAGTCATGGTCACGGCTGACGACGAGCGGACACTGCGCGCCGCGGCTGAAGATTCAACGGCTACGCCTTCGGTGGTTATTGGCAGGGTGGAAGGCGGCGTTGAGAAATGGCTAACCGCAAAGGAAACTCCAGACCACCGTCCAAGCGCATTGGTGCAGTTTTGGGCAGAAATCAGCGCCAAGAAAACTTTCGCTGAGTCACTGAAGAAGTTTGAAACTGAACTTTCCTACAGAATCCGCCAGGACATTCTTGTTAAGCCGTTTACTGCTGTTTTTGACGCGCTGCCAAGTGCTGAAGGGAAAATGGATATGATGGAGCGGGTTGGGCACTGCGGCGACGGTTACGAGTGGATTGACAAACGCTATGGCAAAAAAGTCATTGTTGTCCCTCTTATGGTTCCCGACTTCATCATCGAACAGCACATAGGCTACGCGCACGGCGTCATGGGCGCGAATTTCTGGGTGATGTGCACGACAAAAGAAGCCCTGAAAAAAGCAGGCGAAAAAGCCTTAGAAGCCATACACAAAGTGCCGGGTGTGGTGACGCCGTTTGACGTTTGCTCCGCGGGGTCTAAGCCTGAAACGCACTTTCCACAGATTGGACCGACCACGAATCACTGGTATTGTCCGTCGCTTAAGCAGAAACTTGGCGAAGCCTCCAAAGTTCCCGAAGGCGTCCGCTTCATTCCTGAGATAGTGATCAACGGAGTTTCCATGGAAGCGGTGAAAACGGCGATGAAGGCGGGAATCGAAGCCGCACGAAACATCCAAGGCGTAGAACGCATCTCTGCCGGAAACTACGGCGGAAAACTGGGCAAGTACAAGATTAACCTGCGCGAGTTGTTCTTATGACCCGTTTTAACGTTGTTGGTTTTGGCGCGTTAAACGTGGACAAGCTCTTCAAAGTTAACCGCATCGCCCACGCCGAAGAAGAAAGCTCCATAGAATCCCAGAATGAAGCGTGCGGAGGCTCAGCAGCCAACACCACAGTAGGCTTAGCGCGGCTCGGGTGCAAAGTAGGCTTCATAGGCAAAGCTGGTCTTGACAGGGAAGGCGACATGTTAGTCTCAGATTTCTGCAAAGAAGGCGTGGACACCAACGGCGTAATCCGCGCAACACGTGGCAAAAGCGGCTCAGTCATGGGGTTCGTAGACAAAAAAGGCGCACGCGCACTCTACATCAGTTCAGGCGTCAACGACACAATAGCACTCGACGAGATAAACGCTGAATACGTTTCGCAGGCAAGGTTTCTGCATTTAACTTCCTTTGTCGGCGAAAAATCCTTTCGAACACAAAAAAAACTCTTAGAAACCCTCCCAAGCAGTGTCAAAGTCAGCTTTGATCCAGGTGCCTTGTACGCGAGGAAAGCTTTTGCTCAACTGGAACCAATAGTGAAAAGAGCGTACGTATTGATGCCTAACCGATTTGAGCTTGAACTCTTAACGGGCTATGCTGATTACTGCAAAGGCGCGGACGCGTTAATCGAAAAAGGCGCGAAAATCGTCGCTGTCAAACTCGGCAGCGAAGGCTGCTACGTTACGAATGGGCGCGAGCGGCATCGGATAGAAGCCTTCAAAGTGCCAGTTGTGGACACGACTGGGGCGGGGGACGCTTTCTGTGCTGGATTCCTTTTTGGCTTGTTAAACAACAAGGGTCTTCATGAGTGTGGGAGAATCGGCAACTTTGTAGCTTCACGGTGCGTCATGAGAATTGGTGCTCGTGCAGGTCTTCCGTATGAGAAGGATTTAAAGTTTCTTGGCTAAGTAGTCAAGCAGTCCTTCGAAGACCAGTTTTCCGTCGGTGTACTGCGGCATCTGCGTTTGGCGTGTCCAGTCAGGTTGCTGCCACCAGTAAAGCGCGCGTTCAGGATGCGGCATCAAACCGAAAATTGTTCCCTCTCGGTTGCAGATGGCGGCTATGTCGTGGAAGCTGCCGTTCGGGTTTGTGGGGTAACGCCCCTCAGCGTAGTCGCCGTTCTTGTGGCAGTAGCGGAAAACCAGCAAGTCATCCTCGACGAGTTTTTCGAGGAGCTTCTGCTCTTTCTCTTTGGGAAACAGAAACCTTCCTTCTGAGTGCGCCACAGGTATGCGGAGCACTTTGCCCTGTGGAATTTTGCTTGTGAAAATACATTTGCCCCTGTTTTCTTGCTTAAGGTAGACCCAGCGGCAGTTGTAACCCTGCGGAATGTTCGCCGCCAGCGAAGCCTCAGGGTAAACGCTCATGCCCTCAAAGCCCGGCAGCAACCCTTCCTCAACGAGCACTTGAAAACCGTTGCATATGCCCAATATGGGCCTGTTCTCTTCCACGAACGCTTTCAGCTCCTTGCCAAGCTTGGCGAACAGTCGCCGTGCCCAAATGGCGCCTGCGCGCACATAGTCGCCGTAGGAGAAGCCGCCTGGGAAAACCAGCACTTGGTAATCCATGAGGTTCCGGTGCTTGACCAGTTCGTTCAGGTGCCGCGTTTCCGCTTGAACGCCTAATTCGCGAAAGGCACGCTCGGTTTCGGAGTCGCAGTTTGTTCCGCCCACGCGCATCACACAGACCCGAACATCTTCCAGCTTCACATGTTACACCCCGCTGCTTAACGTCCGTTTCCAACTGGCACGCAAATCCGCAACCGACGCGTCAACGACTACGGAACCTTTCAGCCCGGTGATTGCCAATCGTGGGTTTTTGGTGACTTTTCCGATTTCCGCGTGTGCTTTCCCTTTCATTAACGTTTTAAAGGCTTCTCTGTCTTTTTCTGCAACTTCCACGAGAAAGCGGCTGTTCGACTCCGAAAACAACAAGAAATCGTCACGCTTCACCGCTTCGCCTGGCACTTTCCTCAGATCTAGCTCAGCGCCGTAACCGCCTGCCAGCGCCATCTCTGCCGCAGCCACGGCTAAGCCGCCTTCGGACAGGTCATGGCACGCTCTCACAATACCCGCGCCGACGGCTTTAGTAAATGCGTAATAGGTTTTTCTGGCTTGCACCGCGCGCACCTTCGGCACTGTTCTTCCCAAGAAGCCTTTGAGTTTGTAGTATTCTGAGCCGCCGAGTTCTGGGTAAGTGTTGCCCACTATGTACAGGAGGTTGCCTGGCGTTTTCAAGTCCACGGATACGGTTGAGCGAATGTCGGGAACAACGCCTACTGCCGTGATTAGCAGCGTCGGCGTAACTGGCCCCAGTGGCGACTCGTTGTACAGGCTATCTTTTCCCGAAATGAACGGCGTTTTGAACGCTGTGGCGATGTCGTAGCATGCCTCGCACGCTCTCACCAGTGAGCCAAGGCGTTCAGGTTTTTCCGGGTTGCCCCAGACAAAGTTGTCCAGTAGAGCGATTCGGCGACCACCCACGGCTATGTTGTTTCTGACGGCTTCGTCGATGGCTGAAGCCGCCATCCAGTAAGCGTCGATTTTGCCGTAGTTCGGGTTCATGCCACACGAGATTGACACGCCTTTCCAAGAGTTGTCCAATGGTTTTATGATGGCGGCGTCGTTGGGTCCAGCGTACTCGCCCTGCAACGGCTTCAACGCGGTGTTGCCCTTCACTTCGTGGTCGTAAGTGCGCACGACACTTTCTTTGCTGGCGATGTTCGGCGCGGATAGCAGCTGCAGCAGGGTTTCGGTGAGGTTTTCAGGTTCGGGAAAGGCTGGTTCTTTGAATTTGACTGTTTCGAATGTTGCGTTTTTCATGCTTTCTGGCGGTTTGAAGAGGAATTGCATGTCTATATCAGCAACTGTGACTTTGTCGAAGCGGAGTTGCAGGCGCTTTTTAGGTGTAAGTTTTCCGATGGCGGTGGCTTCAACATCCTCTTTCTCAAAAATCTCCAGAACCTTCTGAAGATTCTCAGGCGGAACAGTTATGAGCATTCTTTCTTGGCTTTCGGAGACGTAGATTTCCCACGGCGCCAACCCTGCGTACTTCAGGGGCACCTTGTCCAAGTCTACTGTTACTCCGCAGCCGTATCTTTCGGCTGTTTCGCCGACGGCGCTTGACATTCCTCCGCCGCCTAGGTCCGTGGTTGCGGAGGCGAGTTCGCGGTCACGAATCTCCATCAAGGCACGTTTCACTTTTTCCTCTTCAATTGGGTCTGCAATCTGCACGGCTGGTCGGGAGACTTCTTCGGATTTTTCTGTTAGCTCTGCGCTGGCGAAGGTGACGCCGTGGATGCCGTCGCGCCCTGTCTTGCCACCTGCCACTATGAGGATGTGGCCTGATTTGGCGTCTTTTTTGAATTTGTTAAGCGGCAACAAGCCTATGCAGCCGCAGTAGACGACGA
>CAYGVV010000174.1:0-4661 GCA_964353395.1 uncultured Candidatus Bathyarchaeia archaeon
GCATTAACATCTCTCATGGATTGGGAAAAATATTGCTTATCGCGAGAAAACCCTAATTCTAATATTGAAAAAAAAGACCTAACAGGTTATTTTAATAATCTTTTCAATAGAGCGAAACCACTGAACGAAAGGACGGCTGCTAATTACTTAGGATTCTTAGTAGCCCTTCTTAAACACGACGACTGGGAAGACTTGGCTAAATATACAAATGATAAAAAGAAGGAATTTGCAAGGATGGCGAGAGAAGCTGACAAAAATAAAAAACCCCTGCTTAAGAAGGACGTTGTTACGTTGTATCAGAGTGCTCCACCAGTAGGCAAAATTATGATAAGGTTGTTGTTGTTGGAGCCTCTTATTCCTATTCAATCTTTAGAAAGAATATCGTTTATTCAAACATCAGAAGGGAAATATCAATTCAATATTGATGGGAATATTATAAACAACATTAATGAAGAGACAATAAGGCTTGCTGAACCCCTCATAAAAGAGAACATTTTGAAACGTGATAAGCGACTTTTAGATATCACTACAAGAACAATTGAAGGAAACATACTTGGCTATGCAAAAAAAGTTAATCTATCTTACAAAGTTACTCCAAAAGATTTAAGGAAGTTTGGAAGGAATCGGGATAATGAAGAGCTAATAGACATGTTGCGAGAGTAAGCTAATTTTTCTTAGTGCTTCGCTAAGTGGCTAAGTTTCTGAGTTTAATGGAGAAATCAAAGCGACATCGGTTTAACTTTAATTGAGAAGACCTCTTTGGAGTCTCATTGAGTAGGAAATAATAATGGAGAATAAAACACGCTATTATCAATCAAATATCAATACGCATAGTATTCTCACTTAACAGTATCATCAAAAACCACCGCCCAATACAACAGAAACAAAATCCAAACTAACCATTCAAAAACGCCTAAGCACCAGACCACACAGGCGCGTCGCATTCGCTCCGCGCCAAACGAAACCGCGCAAGCCAAACGTTACGCAAAGCCAGACTCGCCACAAAGAAAAGCGAAATTTTTAGGCAGACACATGGAAAGTAGCATAGCCAAGAGACACGGCGTCATCAGTCACCTGCGGAAACGTAGCGACAACGTTTCCATCGAGAAGCACATCAAGCGAGTGCCAAGTGAACCGAGAAACTTCAACCACAAAATCAGCAGTAGAGTTGGGAGAGTTGTAAATCGAAACAACAGCTTCCCATTCACCATTAGCACCTTGCCCACTCCAGAAGCAAAGCCACTCCATAGACTTTTGGTAGTAATCACCGCTTGAACTATTCCGCATTGAAATCCACTGTAAAATTCTATCGCCAGCAAAAGCTGGGTCAGTATTGTTGACAACTAGACGGTCTTTTATGCCTAGCCACGTTTGAAGCTCGACAGAGGTAAAGTTGACACTGATTGCACCAGTGTTTATCCCATTAGGCACGGGAGTATTTTCAGTATCTTTAGGAGTTGGGAGCAAACCAAATTGTTGAGCCACCAAAGTAGCGACTAAGGCAACCAAGATGATGTTAACAAGAGCTAAAACAGAAGTCTTTCGCATGTTGCATAACCTGTTCGCGGTTCTTTAGAAAATTATTAAAGCACTATTACCCATAAGTAACCTTCGGAGAAACGTAAATGCCGAAAAAAGAAAAACCGTTAACCAAGAAAGAGCGAGACGAGAAAAGAAAAGCAAAAAAGTCAAAGCAAAGCAAAACGCAGACTTCCTAAACCCAAGAGCTTTGCAAAACTCTTTTTCTCATTTGACCAGCACTGTGGCTTCTTTGTCTTCAATTCTTAATATTAGCACAAAACAGACAGGTGCCTGCGCTAAACAATTTTAAACAACTCAATGAATGCGAAACATGTTTTAGCTAGTATGCTATTATTAGTTTCCTGTTGAGATTATGCCAAGCGTAGCGAGACGTAAACAAAAAAACACTCAGAACCAACAACAGAAACAGAAGGAACGGGAAAAAGAAGCGAAAAAGAAACAGGAGAGACAGCAACTTCCCGCCAAAGGCAAGAAACGTTAAAGCCACTAAAACAGCAATGCATCACTAATCCAGGTACCTAGAAGAAGTTCTCTATCACGCCGTTTCTTAAACTATCTTTATGCTCACTTCGCTTAAATTGTTGAATTTTTGGTCCCGTGTCAACAAAATCTCGGAAAACTGTGGGACTTTCCAAAAGCATAAATCACACAAGAACTAACGATGTAGCGGAATCCACATGCCACCATCATACTCACGGCTGCTGGGCGTCATCGGGAAGCCTAACACGGGAAAATCCACTTTCTTCAGCGCTGCAACTTTAGCTGCGGCGGAAATCGCAAATTACCCCTTCACCACGATTAAGCCTAACCGAGGCGTAGGCTACGTTCGAACGCCATGCGTTCACCCCGAATTCAAAGTCCAAGATAACCCCAACAACAGCCTCTGCCTCAACGGCGTACGCCTCGTCCCCGTAGAGCTAATCGACGTGGCAGGGCTCGTTCCAGGCGCATGGGAAGGACGCGGCTTAGGCAACCAGTTCCTAGACGAGATATTCAGGGCAGACGCGCTGGTACACGTTGTTGACGCTTCAGGCGGAACCGACTGCGAAGGACGCGTATGCAAGCCTGGCGAACACGACCCATTGGAAGATGTGAAGTTTCTAGAACACGAGATAACAATGTGGATGGCCGCTATACTCAAAAAAGAGTGGCCAAAAATAGCCCGAACCGCCGAAGTCGACAAAAAAGGCATGTACGCCCCGCTGGAAGAGCGCCTAAGCGGTCTAGGCATAAAGCGCCACCACATTTTTGAAGCCACCCGAAAAGCAGGCTTAAACGCTGAAAAACCGACTACATGGAGCGACGAAGACTTCGAGAAATTCGTGGACACACTGCGAAAAATCTCCAAGCCCATGCTGATAGTAGCTAACAAAATCGACGTGCCAACCGCAGAGGCAAACGTTGAACGCTTAAAAAAACTGGACTACACCGTTATCCCCTGTTGTTCAGAAGCCGAACTTGCGCTTCGGCGCGCGGCGGAAAAACAGCTCATCGACTACAAGCCAGGCGATGCAGACTTCAAAATCACCCACCCTGAAAAGCTGTCTCCAAACCAAATCAGGGCATTAGAAACAATAAAAGAAAAGATACTCATGAAAAACGGCTCCACAGGCGTTCAAGAAGCCATAAACACCGCGTACTTCAAACTCTTAAACATGATAACCGTTTACCCCGTAGAAGACGTAGAGCATTTAGCCAATCACAATGGAAAAGTCCTGCCCGACGCGTATCTCATACCACAGGGAACAACGGCACACCAGTTCGCCTACATCATCCACACGGAGCTGGGTGAAAGCTTCCTATTCGCCGTAGACGCAAGAGATAAGAGAAGAATCGGAGAAGACGCAGTACTCAAGGACAGAGACATCATCAGCATCGTAAGCACCAAAAAACGCGCCTAGCCCATACCTACGCGCCGAAGCGTCGCTTGCGGCGTTGAAAAGTCCTCATGGCCCTTAACAGATCGATAAAACGGAAATCAGGCCAGTAAACATCCAAAAAGAGAAGCTCACTGTACGCCGACTGCCACAAAAGAAAACCGCTTAATCGTTCCTCCCCCGAAGTGCGTATGATCATGTCAGGATCCTGCTTAGGCATATGCGAAGTGTAAAGGTACTTCTCAAACGTGCTCTCATCTATGTCGTTAACGTTCAGCTCGCCGTTCTTCACTTTCTCAGCAATTGTCTTGGCAGCATCAACGATTTCGGCTCTGCCGCCGTACGCGAAGGCGAAATTCAGAAACTGGTTATCGTAATCCGCTGTAGCCTTCTCCACATCCGCGATAAGCTGCTGCAAACTCGCAGGCAAAAGATTCACGCGGCCTATGACTTTGACGTGAACTCTGTTTCGGTGTATGCGCTCGTCAGTCAAGAGTTTACGGAACTTTTCCGCAGCAATCCGCATGATCTCCTCAATTTCGCCTGCGGGGCGCCTGAAATTCTCAGTGGAAAAAGTGTACAGCGTCACGAATTTGACTCCGAGCATTTGGCACCAGTCCAACAGTTGCTCAACTGTCTCAGCGCCCTTCGTGTGACCCAGCCAAGGATTAAGCTCCTGTTCACTTGCCCACCGCCTGTTCCCATCTAAGATTATGGCTATGTGCTCCGGTTTCACGCCGTTCTTGACTTGAAACCACAGCCATTTCTCATAGGCTTTGTAAGCGCCGATTACTGAGAGAAACCCTTTAAGCACCACTACGTGAACCTCGCATTCTTTAGCGCACTGCTGCACGAACACGCTTTACGTGTCAGAGGTAAAGCCCTGACCGCTTCAATTAAAGCTTGCTCTGTATATGTCCAAAAAGCAACAAACGCCGTTACTAAAACGGCAACTGCGTTTATCAGCCTCATGTATTTCCTCATTACTGTCCTCAGTGATGGTTATTTTAGAGCCAATTGGGATTTACGATTCGAAGTTGCTTCCGTTGATGATGGCGAGTTTAGCTGGGCTGTCCAAACTCGTCGACCTTTGGTTTTGACTCGTCGAAAAAGCCTTTGGCGGATCGGTGGATGATGAGTATTACGAGGAATGAAGCTATAGCTATCAGTATGCCCACTATGATATTGAAAACTAGTTTTTCATATCCAAAAGTTATGCTGATAAGCATGTCTGCGACACCA
>CAYGVV010000175.1:0-4599 GCA_964353395.1 uncultured Candidatus Bathyarchaeia archaeon
TCGAAGATAAGTTGTCACAGCTGAAAACTGACATAGAAGCTGATGAAGGAAAACATCAATCGCAGCAGCAACTCCACGAAATAGCAATCAAAAAACTAGAAATCAAGAAGAAATCGATTGAAGACGAAATAACTAAGCGAGAAAAGAAAAGCGGAACCCTTCGGAACGAAAACATCAAATTAATGGAAGAAATCACCAAGCAGCAGATCAAACGTCAACAGCTGGCGTTGCAAGTTGACGGGCTTCAGAAAGCGCTGGCTGAAAGATTAAAGGTGCAACCGGACATTGACGAAATCATGACTGCCATCCCACGCCGCAAACAGGAACTCCACACCTTAGAAGAAGAAATAGGCACGTTAAAACCTGTACTCTCTGTTGGAATTGTCATCCAAAACATACTCCAGAAAAAGCCCTTTGACAGAAAGACAATGATTCATTGGCTGGAACAAGGCGCTTCCAACAGATGGGAAACCTCGGACGAAATGGCGCGTAAAGCAATCACCGAACTCCTCGCCAAGGAAGGCTACGTACCGGAAAGCAAACTGAAACAAGTTAGCCAAGAATTGCAAGACAAAATCAAAAAGGCAGAGGAGGACGTTCAAATTTGGGTTCGCCGAGCCAGAAAGAAATCTGAAAAACTCATTGAATGCGAACAATTCATTCGCGAGGTTAACACGGTCATTGAAAAACAGAAGAATGACGAACTGTGCAAAAGAGCCGCCGATTTGCTTGCTAGCATTCTGCCGCTCTTAGATAGCCAGTGCGTGCCTACATGAGACTTCCAGACCAAACATTTACAACGCAGCTTCGATGAACCCCTCCATACAGGATTCTTTCAGAACTGTCATGACCAAAAATACTCGAGAAACAGAAAAGCGCCTGAAAGGACTCACGTATAAGGCTTTGGCCATAAAACCCTGTGAGTCACGAGACACTTTGTGGGTTCATACTACGAATATAGGGATGCTCGTAGTAAACTAAAGATTAAGAACTTGCCCGAGAAAAGCACAGAATCTCTACAGGTTCCCAATAGAGTCTCCGCGTCTTTTTCTGTGTCGCGGAAACCGTGTTTTTGCCCTAACTCAGTATCTCAACGGCAGCGCTGTTTGAACAGCTTTGATCGATCAATAATGAGCTTAAAAGCTTACTACGAGTATGGTATGCCCGTAGTAACGAACTATCTGCTGCTGCGATATACAATACTAGAGCTTCATCACCCCCCATGCGCGCGCTGCCATGTAGACGCCTACAACTACTTGCTGGATGAATTACCTATGAAAGTCACTTGCAACACAGGCTACTTCTTGCAACTGGTATTGCTTGAAAAAACCGGTGGGGCAGGGGCTCTGCGAAGTTAGGGTCAGACTCTGTGTGTGTACCTCGGTTTTTGCGGTGTGTCACCTTTAGGCTTTGATGAAGAGTTAAAGTCCCCTTCGAAAAAGCCAAAGACCAAAACCATGAGTTAAATCTACGCATAAATGGAGTTTGCCTCTTCGCGAGCAAATCGAGGAGCATGTTTGTTTTTCCTGCATCTTTCTTTCTCCAGAGTGTGGTAGTTCACGTCACTTTATCTTGATTGTCCGCGGGCCAAATCTTACAGAGATTCCTCTTCCAGAGATGTAACGGACGTAAAGGTAGCTTTGCACTATTATTCTCATTGTTAGATACACTACGGTGTAGGGCACGAGCAACGGTATAAGTTTTCTAGCCTTTGAATTCGCAGGCAAACATAATCCTGTAAACAGGATAACGGGGGCACCACAATATGCAATTGCAAGCAGCAGCATCATGGAGGCGTCGCTGTGGGCTGACAACAAAAAGGGGAAAAAAAACGCCAGTCCCAGAGAGAGAAGACTGAATATGAAGCCCAGATAATTCAGAATCATTAAAGGGTTCCTGACTGCCCACGTCCTGTGCATTCTCCACAATTGCAGATAGCCGTACCACCACCTGCTCCTCTGTCTAAACCAACCGTCCACTGAAGGAAGGGAATTTGTGTAAACCTTCGCGTTAGGCTCCCTAATTGTTTTGATAGACTTCTTCAAAACTTCAATTGTGAAGTCTGCATCCTCCACGACCGATTTGTCGCTGAACATTACTTCTTCGGTGACACGTCTTCTGACGGCAAAAAGAGGCCCCGGACACACGATAACTGCCCCCCCTAAATTCTGAATGAACCGATTGATTTTCCAATTTATCCAATATTCAATCATTTGGAAACAGTCGAAGAGGCTCTTCTTGTTCTGTTCTTCGCTTATCAGAACGTTTCCAGCGACCACATCCATCTCGGGGTGTTCATCGAGACATTTCACAAGCAAGCTAACGGCGTCGCTTGCCATTCGAGAGTCTGCATCTGAAAAAATGAGGATTTCCCCTTTAGAGTTCTCTATTCCCACATTTAACGCATTGCTCTTGCCCAGGTTAACTTCGAGATCTATTAACTTCAATTGGTACCCTGAGACGACCGCGGCAGTCCTGTCGGTTGACCCGTCATTTACCACGATAACTTCAATTTCACCTTTATAGTCCTGCGCTTGAATGCTTTCTATGCATTTCACGACATTCTTTTCTTCGTTGTATGCGGGAACGATTATCGAAACGCAACGATTTTCGTGGCTGTCAGAATCTGTGCAGGGAGGACCACCCACCAGATTGTTTCCCCAGTTTTTTCTAGAAATTAGCACGCAGGAGAGAAAGAAGAAGCATTGAATCAAAGCCATTGTGGGGAAAAAATAGATACTCAAGCTACTACTACTGCCAACCAACCCGGCGTCATAGACATGCTTAAGAAGATACGGTGATGTGACATCCAAGGAGACAGATACCGAAATCGCGAGGCACACTACGGAAACCAATCGGTTCATGGTGACACCTGCAATAGTAATGCGAGCTTAGTCAACTACCCACGACTGAAGTCGTGGGCTTGTAGCTGCCATCCACTACTCCCGTAGGAGAAGCTTCACCTGACGCTACATTTGGCTCGTTGACGAAGAGCCTGAGATACTCGGACTTGCCAAGCACCCCGATGTTACGCGAAGCATTCAAATCAGCATTCAAACTAAAACCGCAATTGCCACAGCGAAAACCTAAGCCATGCCTATTCCGTTTATCCACGAAACCGCATTTGGAACACCGTTGAGACGTATGTTTAGGATTCACAAGAACAACGCATTTGCCTTTTGCCTCTGCTTTGTACTGGATGAACAGTTGAAGTTCAGCAAAAGACCACCCACCCAGTTTCTTGTTAAAGCGTTTCCCATTCTTTTTCTTTTTACTGATTCCAAGTTTCTCCAATGCGAACACGTCAAAAGGCTTGCTGACTATAGCTTTGGATATGCAGTGGTTGGTGTTCAACACAAACCGTCTCTCTCTCCCAGATAACACCTGCAACTTGCGGTGAGCTGAGCGAGTGCCTACGTGTTGAAGTCTACGTTTCAAAAACTGATACCTACCTTTTACGGCTCTCAAACGCTTGGAGCAAAAAAACGTGTTGTCTGAACAAGCGGCAATATTTAGTATTCCACGGTCGATGCCTAAGACTTTCCCAACAGCTTTAATCGCCGGATCGGGCAACTTCACTTGAACATTCAAGAATATCTTGTTGCGTCGAATGACTAACTGAGCATTCGTGTACTCGCCTTTCCACGTATCCATGTAGTCGTAGTGTTTGAATGGAAAGGTTAGGCGACCCATGACAGTTGTTAACGAAACATAGTTGGAGTCGGGGTAGAATTTGAAGCAGCGATTATCGTATCTGACAGATAGCCGCTTCTTGAATATCTTGGCGAAATCAGTTCGCAGAAGCATTTCTGAGGCTTCGTCTCTTGCAGTTTGAACTAAAGCTGATGGAAGATTCGGAACCTCTTTTCGCACTTGAAGGTATGTTGCTTTGTTTAAGACGTTTTTGTTGTAGACTTTATGTTCAGAGCCGTAGTTCAGAACCGTTTTGCAAGCCCTGTTAAAAGCAACCGCTGTTTGCAACAGAGACTGTTCAAAGGGCAAAGCCACTTTAATAGTTCTGAACATATTTAATAGTTAAGAGCTACCTAATTATTAAGGCTAACGCAATTCATCCCATGCCTATGACAGTAGATCAAAAAGTTTGAACAATGAATCTGTCGTAGTCTTAGCTTTTTTTGGGAATTCAAAGCACGCGAGCTTAATAAGTTTCACAGTGAAATGGGGGGGATGCGCGCCGGCCAGTTGCACGCCAGTGCGGTGTTAAACTAGCTTTTATGGTTAATTTCTGCTAATCTTGCGATTGGCGCTCCCATGGTTGAAGTCTTGGGGTTCTTGTTTCTTCGGCGAGAACTTTTTCTGTAAAATCCAGAATAGACCTTTTCTGCTTGGATGCAGCCTAAACCTTGACTCCTGCAACATAGACAAATAAAAGGTTAAGCTTTTTGCAAATAAAAGCTTTGTTTCACACATTTAACGCAATTCATCTAAATGGCTAAAGTCAGTGGCTTTCCTGCTAAGTTCTCTTGTAAGCTTCATTCTTTCTGCAGGTGTTATTGGTGGCAGTCGAGCTTGGTGTGAACCGAATGGATGCTATCATATGAGGCTACGGACACAACACCTTTGCAGTTCGCCTGGTAG
>CAYGVV010000176.1:0-4582 GCA_964353395.1 uncultured Candidatus Bathyarchaeia archaeon
TCACTGGTTGTGAAGATGATTTTACCGTCAACTGCTGTTAAGCCGCTGTAGATTGGCCAGAAACCGTATGGAGTCTGGAAACCAGCGCTTCCGGTTGGGTAAGTCCACAGTAGATTTCCGGTGGCGTCGTCGTAGCAGTTTAGATCTCCGCCATAGCCTCCTGCATAGAATTTGCCGTAGGCGACAACAACTGATGTACCGTACATGCTCCAAGGATTGGCGTATGGTTCTGTTACCCATTTGACTTGGCCTGTCTTTACGTCGTATGCGACCCACTGCAAAGTGGCTTTAACGAAACTGTAGTATGTTCCGCCAAATTCATAGGTGTTCAGGAAAGACGCTATGCCCGTGAGGCTTTCTTTGGCTGGTATGTCTGTCGGAGGTTGCAGTGTAGATTTGTATTTGAACGATCCATCTTTCATGCTGTAGGCGTAGAAGTCAACTCCGTTTTCCATAGATAGAATGTTGCCGTCGTTGTCGAATAATCCCGCTTGACCAAAGAGAGGCGCTATGTTTTCTCCAGCGCCACCATGTGCTGGCACTGACCACTCTATGCCTTTGTTGCCGTCAAGTGTTTGCCCTGCAAAAGTATATGGTCTCCATTGCCATGCCTCAGATCCTGTTGATGCCAATGGCCCGATGGCTTTGCTTGAATTCCAGCATGTGAGCTTGCCCCCTGCGATGTTGTAGTTTATGAGGCTGCCATCATCACTGAATGTCTGCACGCCGCCTGTTACATTTGCGATTGTCAGTATCCACTTGCCTGACCAGGCGTCATACATTTTGTAGTCGCCAGTAGCAGTGGTGCACCAGAGATATGCAAATGCACCGGCTTGGTTGGGTGATGCATAGTTGTAGATTTGGCCGAATGATATGAACTCGTTTGGAATGGTAAACAGTGTTTCTCCGGTTTCCATGTCGACGCAACTGAAGCTGTTCCAGCCTGTGGGTTGCGCAGTACCTGTACCATAGACAGCTCCTTCGTTTCCGTAGATGTCATTGTAGTAGAGTCTGCCGCTGATTATTACTGGGGGTTTAAAGAAGTACTCGTATGATCGACCGTCGTGGAAGAAGGCTGTGCCATAGACTCCGCCAACTAGTCCTCCGAAGCACAGCTCTTTAGTCCACAATACGTGAGCAGTGTTGGGTGCTGTGCCTTCAGGTTGAATGGCAAAGCCAGCGTCGAAACTTCGAGACATTGAGTTCCATGCAGGCATTAGCCAGTTGCTTCCGATTCTTGACCATTGATGGTTCTCTCCGTTGATTGGGCGAGTCCAGTAGCCAGTTGGAAGGGATGGCCCTGTGGGAGTCGTTATAGGGTCTGCTTGAACTGTAACGGAATATACTGGGCTGTCGCTGGCTAAGTAGGTGTTGTCAAAGGCTCCTGTAAAGAAGCTAAAGCCCGTCATTGTCTGTCCGCCTGGATAGTGCATCTGGAAGGTGTAGGTGCCGGTCATTGTTGGGGTATAAGTGATATATGCGCCGCCTACTGCATCTGAAGTGAATGGTCCTTTGGTTTCAACGCCTCCATCGGGCTTTGTTATTGTTACGGTGAAACCGATCCATCTGTCTCCGCCTGCTCCTGCAGCGGTGGGTGGAGGATCTGCAAGCCACATAGAAACTTGCAAGGGTTGATTGACACCGATGGGATTAGGGTTTGCCGCTATGAAAGCGTATGTTTTGGTTGGTACAGCAGCGTTTGCATAAGACATGCCCAATGTTTGTACGCTAAATATCAGCAACAGAATCAAAGCAATTGTTGTCATTGTTTTGTTTCTTGTTAGGAATTTATTTTTTTGAAGATTCATTTTTTTTTCTCCTTTTAAGTTTTTTCTCCCTAATGTTATTTCGTGCGCGACTATGTTGTTTGTTAGCACTTAATATATAAAATTTGGCAACACGTGCTGTTGTCTTTATAAATTTCGTCTTTTTCCCGCCGTAGATTACGCTGTTTTCCGTTATTTCCCACAAGAACTTTGGCTGGTGACAAAAGGTAAAAAAAGTTGGGTGTTTGTGGCTATGTTTTGGGTTATTTCTTTCTGAGGACTACTGCGACGATGACTATTGCGATTAGGATTACGATGGTGGCGACTATTATGTAGATGTCCAGCGGTGCATTTGTTGTCGTTTGTGTCGTGGTTGCTGTTGCTGGTGTTACTGTTACGGCTGTTTCTGCGGATGAGCTGCCGTAGGATTGAGTTCCGCCGAAGCTGGCGACAATTGTGTACTCACCCTCAGTCGTTGGAGTCCAAGATTTCTTGAACATGCCACTTCCGTCACTGGTGACTGCTCCTATTTCTGTGTAGCTTCCATCAGCAGCAAAAGCTGTCAGTTGCACTTGAACACCGGTTGCCATTGGCATTGGTTTTTGCATATGCAGGTATTCCATCCAGGCGCTCTGGTCTCCGTCCGAAACACATGGCGTGCCCTTCTGCCCTGAAGACTGGTCAGTGACCGTGCCCATTATCGTTATGCTGGAGCCTTTTGGTATACCAGCCAGTGGTGCTTGCACAGTTGTGGCGCTTGGGCCTTTGCCGAAGCAGTAGATTTGGTTGTCATAGCCGTTCAACGATAGCATGTAGCCGTCCGCAGCTACGGGGTGCTGGAACCATCCAGTTAGCGTCCACACAGCTTTTCCGTTGTCGATGTTGATGACGTGCAGTTTTTCTCCTCTTGGCATGGGCGCGCTCGGTGAGTGCTCACCTGGAGTGGCGAAGACTTTGCCGTCGGTCACTAGGATGCCGCCATAGAACGGGTACGTGCCATAGGGCAGTTCTGTGTCTGCAGTGGTTCCAGAGAAGTATTCCCACTTTATTTCTCCTGTCGTTAGGTCATGTGCATGGACATATCCGTCCCATCCTGCAGCAATCAGCAAGCCGTTGGTCTCTACTTTTCCTTCGTACGCATTGTACATTGCCCAATCGCTCGTGTAGGGATCAGTTGGACCCCATAGCAGTTTTCCTGTTTTCACATCGTAGCCGTACCATTGTTTCGTTTCCTTCACGTATTCTGTGTAGATTCCGTCAGCGATGTTCTGGGCTGCAGCTACACTTGGCAAGTTGGCAGGTCTCTGCAGCGTTGCAGTCCAAAGATGGGCTCCCGTGTTCTTGTCATAACCCGCGAAAGTGTCAGGTGGTCCAAAGAGTCCAAGAGCATTGCTAGCGTATATGACATCAGTCACTTGGAAAACGCTTTGAGATGGAATAAGCGGTGGTATTGTGACGTTCCATTGTATTCCTTGAGCGGGGTCAAGTGTTGCTCCCAATGGTGGTCTCCACGTCCATGCTTGAGTTCCTGATCCTCCTGGCGGTGAGATGCAGCGAGTCGAGTTCCACATAACCAATGTGTTGGTGACGGGGTCGAGAACGTATACTAGGAGTTCTCCAGATGGTCCGAAGGTGACTGCGCCTTGGGGTACATTTGCAATGTCTAGTATCCAGTTGCCAGTGAAAGCGTCATACATTGACCATGTGCCAGTGCTAACGCCTAGAACGCTTACAGGAGCACTCCAGAGATATGCAATGCCTCCGTGTTGGTTGGGTGAGTTGTAGTCAAGTATTTGACCGAATCCTAGTTGTAGGTAGTTCATGCCGCCAAAGATAACGTCAGGTACAGGGTTACCGCTGCTGTTGTGCCACCATAGTTCTTGTCCAGTTTGCAGGTCAACGCATACCCATCCGTATCTGGGTGGCAAGGCAGTGTTGTAGTAAAGTCTTCCATTGATTATAATCGGCGGTTTGAACATCATTTCGTAAGATAGCCCGTTATAGTAGTTGTCAGCGCCGTAGCCTGTTCCAATGGTTCCTCCGAAAGTTATTGACCTTGTCCACATAATGTGCGCAGTGTTTGGCGCTTTGTTTGGAGCTACAGCGCAGCCACCGTCAAATGCGCGAGTGGGCACGTCATAGGCAGACATTAACCAGTTCCCCGCGATTGAAGCCCATTCTCTATTCTCGGCGTAAATTGGTCTGCTCCAGTAACCGCTCGGAAGAGGCGCTGGCTGATAACCTTGCACTGGGTTTTGCTGTACGACAAGTTCGATTTTTTGGCTTGTGCTTGCCTGGTATTGGTTGTCGATCATCGCTGGTGGACCGAGTCCGCCGCTAGCGTCGCCTGCAATGTGCTGTCCTGGGAAGCTGAACTGGAAAGAGTATGTGCCAACCATAGTGGGAGTGAACTGGTAGTATGCTCCTGACACTGGATCAGATGTGTACGGTCCTTTGGTTTCCGTTGTCCCATCGGGTGTCGTGATGGTAAGCATATAACCCTGCCATCTGTCGCCGTATGGTCCCGCTGCTGTTGGCGGCGGCAAATTAAGCCACATCATAACTATCACCTCTTGGTTGACGCCTACAGGGTTAGGCGAAACGGCAACGTACGCCCAAGTTGGGACATCTGCAGCTTTAGCGTTTGGTGTAATTGCCATGAATGTCGCAAAAGTCAATATCAGAATCAAAGTGGTTGTGGTTAAAACTTGTTTTTTCAGTGGTTTCATTAGTTTTTTCTCCTCTAAATTTATTTCTCCCAAATGTTATTTCGTGCGCGACTATGTTGTTTGTTAGCACTTAATATATAAAATTTG
>CAYGVV010000177.1:0-4502 GCA_964353395.1 uncultured Candidatus Bathyarchaeia archaeon
ACTCGTAGCCCAAGGCTGACAGGTTCAGTTTTTCTTTGGAGGTCAGGAGCAAGTTAATTTTGTAGTCCTTTTCTGAGATTCCAACAATGTCTGTATAAGAAAAAAGCATGGGTTCACCGAACTCAACCATCAGTGTCAAGTACTTCTCGTCGAGGATGGCTTTTGCTTCGCCTTCAGACTTCACGTTCGTTTGCTCATCCATTAGCCTAAAATGCACATCAGTTTCCACGAAAACCACCATACCTTTCGGTCTCACAATATGTAGCAGGTAGAATATCTAAATTTTGATCTGACCTCGCTATAAAAAAGGGAGGGGTAGGCGCTTCAGAGGAGTAAGACGCCAATGACCATAAAGGTCGTTGTTCTCAGTTTGAGAAATGATTCGGGTCCACTGGGATTTAACCCAAAATGGGTTCAAGCCCAAATCAAAATCGAACTGTAGTAAGGTCGCCTAGGCTAGAAGACACGTTTTTAACCCACGGCGTTAAAAGATTAAGGGAAAAGTTTCAAACCGTTGGCTTTGATAGGGCTGAAGTGCTTCAAGTCAAAAGTGTAAAGCATCGCAGCGTTGTTTATTACGATGGCCGCGATCATGGCATCGGTTCTGCGCATCGGGCTTCCTTTCTTTTCTGCTTCAAGCTCTATCCTACTGGAGAGCTCTGCATCTTTCTTGCCGTAATCCAGAACTGGAAGAAGCAGGATCTCTCTTACAGGTTTTCCATACTTGTGTAGTCCGTAGAGAATTTCATGAATGTTAATTGCAGTTGTGGAGGTCTTTTCTCCGCTTTGAAGAATTAGGTTGAGTGCTTCGTTGCCTTTTTCAGATTTTTTGTCGAGTATCTCAATTAGCACGTCTGTATCTAAGGCAATCATCTTTTTTCGGCTCTGGAGGAGTATATCTCGTTGAGCATTTCATCTTTCTTTGTGAATTCGACCCTAGCCCTGATTCTTTTGAGGATTTCTGTTTGGTCACTGTTTTCTGTTAGTCGCTCGAACAATTCGCTGAAACTTTCGTTCTTTTTTTTGACTGTTACGAGTTTTTTGTATACCTCGTTTCGGATAGTTATCGTCTTAACCATAAGGGCTCGCCGCAGTATATACATTCAAACATACACTTAAACATATGAGTAAAAAACTAGAAACCGATCACGGAAAAGGTTACAATCTCGATCAAAGATTGCTTCTGACTGCCTGCTAAAAATTTGGACAATGAGGAAATCTTGCCACTTCACCCTGTTTCTCCCGCTCCATTCCTCTTTTTTCTTTCCGCTTACGCCTCTAAAGTACCCTGAAAAACAGTTATTGGTACTTTCCAGAGATATCTACTTTAGTAGAGCAAGCTTTCTTGATTGAATATAGAATTCTAATCAATAGTTGCCCTTCACAAATCTAATCAATCCCACATGTGTTCTTAGAAGCGGTCGATAGCAGGCGACAAAAAATGCACGATAGCCAAAGGCAGGAGCGCAAAAAAATGCTACGATTAGACAAAGCACCGGTTGGTGATGAAGTAACGGTTGTTGCTGAAGGGTCTTTCTTTAAAATGCTCGGGGAAGCCATTGACGAGGCGTTTTCTTCCTTAGGTGAATCGGCACGAGACGCAATTTACTTTCATCTGGAAAAGTCTTTCGGAATTAAGAATCGGGAAATCCCTTACAGGATTGATGATTTTTCAAATGCGCTTGAGAAAATTTTTGGACCAGGCGCTAGGCATCTAGAAATTATGTTCATGAAAAACCTCTACGCCAAAGTTAAAATCGACTACCAGTGGGATTTGTCCGAATCGATTGATTCCGAATTGACGTTTGCAGAATACATCCGCTTGGTTAGGCAGAACTGGGAGCAGGAAGGAAACGGGGGCTCTGAAAGAGGTGCCCAAGAGCATCTTCGCTGAAAACAAAATGGTGATTTAAATGGTTCAAGAGAAAACAGATGTAAGCAAAGTTTCGTTGAAAGCTATGGCCGTGATGGTCAGGGAAGTCATCACGGTCGATGAGAACGCGTTGGTTAAAGAGGCCGCTGAGACTATGAATAAGTTTGGGATAGGCTCAATAATTGCTGTCAAAAGAAGTAAGGCTACTGGCATAGTTACTGAGCGAGACCTTTTGAAACGTATAGTTGCAGAGGGCAAAAGTGCAAAAAGTACAAGAGTCAAGGAAATTATGTCGAGGCCGTTGTTCTTTATTGCCCCTGACACAGATGTGGAAGAAGCAGCACGTTTGATGTTTGAGAAGAAGATAAAGAAGTTGGCGGTGATGGACAAGAACCGTTTGGTAGGCATAGTCAGCTTAACAGATATTGCTCGCTCTCAGCCGATGGCTAAGTTCTTGCTGAAACTCGCCGCGTTACAAGACGCGCCTAAGAACATCAAAAAGGTCATAGACTGTTACGTTGTATAAAGAAGCCCTTCGTGTAACTCATTCATAGCGCGCTATTTCGAGCAAAGTATTTTTATCGCAAACTTCCTATGCATTAAAGGAGAATGGCAAAAATGGATCACTCAAAAGATGGAAAACTTGAGTTTCTGACCGACAAGAATAGCGTTTTGGTTTTGGTGGACTATCAGCCGTCAATGTTTAAGAGTGTTAGTTCTGGGGATAAAACTATAATTAAGAGCGCGGCCATTTGCGCGGCGAAAGCTGCCCGCATTTTGGGGGTTCCGGTTGTTCTGTCATCGATTAATCCTAAAGCCCTGGGAGGGTTCATTCCAGAAATTACCACGCTGTTCCCGAACCAGGAGGTATTTGCACGAAAGATACCGGGCTTCGACGCTTTTGAGGATGAAGGAACTTGGAACGCTTTCAAGAAAACAGAACGAAAAAAATTGGTCATTTCAGGACTTTGGACCAGCATGTGCTTCGCGTACACCGCTCTCCACGCTCTGAAAGAGGGATACGAAGTCTATGGATTGATTGACGCTGCCGGAGACTCTACCTCGGATGCACACAAGTACGGAGTTAAGAGAATGCTGCAAGCAGGAGTCATACCCATTACTCTTGAGTCACTAGTATCAGAATGGATGCACGACTGGAACAATCCAAAAGCAGGCGAACTCATCAAAGAAGTCTATTCAAAGTACGGCGCAATGATTGGGCTTCAATAAAGATCCCAAAGATTCAGTTGCAGAAAACAAACAGCGGATGCCCGAGTTGTTTGTTGGTGACTGCTTAGGTTTTTCCGAAAAAGAAAATTGGAAGGAACACGCGTCAAAAAAGTCGCAGTCTAGTTGTAGCGGTCGAAGTCTAGCCTGAATCGTGGTTTTTGGTGATAATCCCCGCAAAATTCCCTCTTTCGTTCGGAGTCATAGTCAAACAGTAGTTCTGCACCCAGGTTCTACAAACAAATTCATTGACCTAAAATATTCAGAATCATGCTCCAATTTAGGAACAAAAGCGGGTCCGATGGAATTTGAACCCAGACCCCTCATAGTGTTATCAATAGCAGGTTTTCGCCTTGACGATAAACGAGTCTGGCTCAGTTGACTCAAATTGTTGAAAGGAAAAAGTTGGCGTTCTGCCGAATCTATCCAAAGTGAAAATGGGGTTGGACAAGCAGTTTTCTGTTTATCAGGTTATTCATTTCATGTTGAAAAACCATAATCAAGAGTTACTTTCGACGAAGGAGATCTAGATAGCTTAGCTTGCTGGCACCCATCTCGTTCTTGTTTCTTTGATTTGCTTTATGTGTTTGTCATCTGTTAGAACACATTCGGCATATGTGTTAACTGCTGTTGCCGCTATAATTGCGTCTGCCGTGGGCAAATCAGCATATTTGCATCGCAGTTTTGCAGCTTCAATAGCAATAGCCGGATTCAAGTTAATCATCTTAAGATTCGATTTCAGAATTGAGTTAACTCGCATATCTGCGACGTCTTTCCCTAAGCTTTCCAGTTCTAGTTTGTAAAACTCATGGATTACGATTGAGGGGACGAGCCCCAAGTTGGCTTCTCTTTGAAGATTCTGCAAGGTTGCTCTTGCCCACTTCTTGAATAGCTCATCTTGCGTTAGGAGGCTTGCCAAAAAGAAGCGAGTGTCTATTACAGCTTTCATCAGTACCTGTCTTCTGACCTCATCTTGTCCAGCATTTCAAAAGCTTTTTCCAACTTGAATTTTCTGGCATCTGCACCGACAATATCTTCAATTTTGGGAACAGGTTTGAGAATTATGCCTTGGGATGAATCTTCGATAATCATTTTCATGCCTTCTTCTATGCCATATTTTCGTCTCAGTGCAATGGGAACTGTCACCTGCCCCTTGCGAGTTACCAATACCTCCATGGTACAACTTCAACTCCACGGTACTACAAATAGTGCATGGTACAACTTAATGCTTTCGGCTCAGAATACCAAACACGCCAGTCTGCGAACCAAACGAAACTGCAACCAGAATTTTGCAGAAAATCTTGGAAGAGCAACGGCGGGAGAGACCGTTCTCAACCTCAAAAATGTAAGCGGGTCCGATGGGATTTGAACCCATGACTTTCAGCTGTCTTCACACCCAACA
>CAYGVV010000178.1:0-4486 GCA_964353395.1 uncultured Candidatus Bathyarchaeia archaeon
ATGCAACTCATCAAAAAACCCGAAACCTTCGACGTCATCGTCACCACCAACCTCTTCGGCGACATCCTCAGCGACGAAGCAGCCCAAGTCACAGGCGGATTAGGCTTAGCCGCAGGAGCAAACATAGGCGACAACTACGGCATGTTCGAACCCGTCCACGGCTCAGCACCCAAATACACAGGCCAGAACCGCGTTAACCCCATAGCCATCATAATGGCATCTGCGATGATGCTGGACCACCTAGGCGAAAAAGAAGCAGCCAAAAAAATCGAGAAAGCAGTTACCAGCGTGCTAAGCCTAGGCAAAGTCAGAACAGCAGACCTTGGAGGTTCAGCCACCACCACTGACATGGCAAACGCTATAGCCGCAAAAGTCCGCAAGCGCTAAACAGACGATATCACTGTAGTCGTTCGCGTGGACAACTCCAGTTTTCCATCGTACCCTTTTTTGGCGTAAACATTTTCCAACATTATTTTTTCACCCATCAAAAGATTACCAACGACTTCAGCATGGTTTCGCCAAGCCGAAACCCGAACAACTCCCGTGTCATCTTTCAAATCGAACACCGTCAACTTCACCATCTCGCCCTTGGACGTTTTCACTTCCCTGCTCACAGGCACAGATGCAACCTCGCCTTCCACGTTCACGCAGCCTAAATTCTCATCTAAACTGACTATTTTGTTTAACTGCTTCGGCGCAGCCGCCAAGCCTATGAAGGTTGAAGCGTCAACATGAACCTCGATATTGCCGTTGGAACCAGTTTTGACTCTGCCGTTTATCAACTGCACTTGCACGTTTTCTTTGAGTGTGGTTTCCAGTTCGGCAGCTTTTTCGTTCCAGACGACTACTGTTATTTCGCCTGTGTCATCGGCAAGCACAAAACGCATAACAATTCCTGCAGTCTGGTCTTGCCTAGTGAACGTAGATGAGGAAAAAATCTTCTTCACTGTGCCAGCCAAGTTGACGTTTTTGTGCGTTTGTGTTATTTCGTTAACTTTCGTGGCGAATCTACTGATTGACGCATATTCTTCTGCCTTTGCGTTTGAAGAGTTGATCTCCACTTCACTTTTGCTGCCTAAATGCAGCTCCACTGTGCCATTGCGGTCTTCCTTAGTGTATCCATGAGAAAAACATGCAACACGCCCAACTTTCAGCTCGCCAGACTCAACCATGCTAGCCTTCTCGTTCCACAATACAACGCGGATAATACCCTCCGTATCAATAACGGTTACGCTAGCGAATTTCCCCGGTTTTGCTCCACCGAAGGTTTTTAAGGGGTAAACCGCAACCACGCGACCTGTCACCGTGGCATCGTTCAATCCTGGAACCAAGTGTCTTATGGATAGTTTGTGGTCGCATGCTGGGTTTTCTTGCGTTATTTGTACGCCAAGTTCAGCGGCAACCAACCGCAGAAGAGTTGCATCTGCTATTAAGCCGCCAGTTTTTTCCCTTGTTGCGCGAAGTTTTTCAAGGACTTGTTCTCGGCTAATTTCGGGTCGTTGCAGGAGTATCTGCTGGATTGTCTCTTCTGTGCTCATTTCTTTCCGTTTGCCGCCATGATTAAGGTTCAGGTGTGGTTTAAAATTCTTTGCAGTTTTATGTGCGGTTGTAGCTTGGAACTGTTGAGTTTAGCTGCGGCTTGGGAGTTTGGCGAAGTTTATTTAATCATCATCTACTCAGAGATAGTTGGAAAGAGTATGAAAGTTACAGAGATCAAATCTCTTTACGAGTTGGGCACAGGGCTAATCGTGGTTGGAATCTTCATCCTCATCCTTGCCATTGTCCTAGTCGTTATCCCACATATGAAGAAAGGAAAAGTAAAAGCCGCAGGCGCCATAATAATTGGTCCAGTGCCCATAATTTTTGGAGTCGACAAGAAATCCCTTAAAACCACATTGGTGTTTTCCATTGTCCTCACGGCACTTCTAATCGTTGCCATGATAATTTATTACTTCTTGTTGAGGTGAAAAGGGCAGTGGTGGATAACGCGGATGAAAAAGGCCAAGAAGCCGAAGAGGACTCAACTGTGCCAAGCAGGTTCTTCCTGCTGTTAGTTGCGGGTTTTGTGTTGGTCTTCGTCGGCGTATTAGTCGTCATTGCTGCCCTAGCGCTTGGCGGCAACGGTTCTGCGAGCGCTGGCATTGTCATTTTCATTGGGCCTTTTCCCATTGTTCTGGGTGCTGGTCCTGATGCTGCATGGCTGATTCTGATAAGTGTAATCCTTGCGGCGATAAGTGTGGTGTTGTTTGTGGTTATGCGTAGAAAGCTTGTAGGAAGAGTTGGTTAGTCTTTTTCTGTTTCTTGTTCTTCTTTGCCGTAGTAAGCGTTGAGCAGAATCAGTACCAAGGTGACGAATGTGGCTGTCATCATGACGCCGATGAGTATCTGGAAGTATCCTCCTAAGTCCGTGTAGAGTTCCTCCTTGTGTTGCATATTCATGCGTGTTTAGATATTTAAACTTAAATCCTTGGCGGCATCTCCCTCTTTCACGAATTGGTAAATGATGAATTGGTCTAATTCGCGCTCACCGGCAAGCTTTTTCGCAAAAGTGTTAAATCCTCAAAAATGCCATTTAACATGTCGGGAGAGATAGCCATTGGAAAAGTGCTTAATGCGTTTGAAGGGAGGGTTAACCAAAGTAACGCTTGTGCTAATTGTTCTGAGCATATTGACTCCAGCAGCGGCAATAACGCCAGTGGCCAACGCAAATGATCAGGGTCTAGTGTTGAATCCCACCCAGGGTCCAGTAGGCACATTAGTGTCTGTTATTGGAATGGCGTTCAGTTCAAACAGCCAAGTAAGCATCAGTTTTGGAACAACAGAGGTCGCGACAGGGTTCTCCGGTAGTATGTTTGGAAGAGTGAGCACGTCATTCACAATTCCATCTGTGTCTCTAGGCACATATACCGTTACCGCTACGGATGCTGCAGGCGGCTATGCTACAGCAACATTTACCGTTACTTCAAAGTCACCTACACCAACAGCTACACCAACAGCCACTGCTACCCAAACGCTCCCAACACCAACAGCTACCACTACTACAACGTTCCCTACAGAAACTACATGGCCGTATTCCACTCATCGACCCACCCCGAGCCCAGTAACCGCGAGCACTGGATTTTGGTCTCCTCCAGTAATCGGTGTAATTGTAGCTGCTGTGATAGCATTCATCATAACAATCACTTTTGTGTACAGAAGACGCAGCAAGCGGGAAACGTTTCTTGATGAGGAGCGTCCGCTTTACAAGCCAGAGCCGCCTGCTCCGTCAACAAAGCCTACCGTAACCACACGGTATAATCAGCCACCAAGTTATGGTCAGCAGATTTCAAGGCCTACCACAACTACACGATACAATCAGCCACCGAGTTATAGCCAACAGATTTCAAGACCTGCCACGGCTACCCGAATCAATCAGCCATCAAGTTACAGGCAACTGCCGCCTTTTACGAAGACATGCCCTCGTTGCAAACGAATTGTCAAAGATGACTACAACCTCTGTCCATACTGCGATAAAAGGCTAAGGTAGCACTTCTATCGTAAACCGAAAAAGTTTGGATGCTAAAAAAGTAGTGGTTTACAGAAAAACGCACGGGTTTAGATATTTAAGCAGTAGCTTTTTTCCACTCGTTCATGAGTGATTGGTAGAGGTCGTCGTTTTCTTCTATGACTTCGTACCAGCCTAGGTTGCGCGCGATTTTCTGCGCTATAAGGTGATAGCACAGGTGAACTTTGCGGTCTAGCACGCGGAAGTAGAAGTCGTCGCAGGTGCAGAATTCGGCTTCGGGCATTATGAGGTAGTCTCGTTCGCGTCCGATGACTATCCAGACTGTGCGGTTGCTGGGTTTGAAGACGTATTTTTTGATGCGGTTTTCTTTCAGTGCTTCTAACGCTTTGGTGAAGCGTTGACCGAAGAGGTCGTAGAGTTCGGTGAGGTTTTTGCCTGAGAGTTTGCCTTCTGCTTTTGCTGCACGGCATATGGCGTTTAGCGAGTCGATTTCAGAGATTTCCGTGTTGTCTTCAGTCATTTCGTGGGCACATGCTTTGAGGATTTAACGTGAAAAAGGATTAGGCGGACTTTTAGCCTATGTTTATGGGTTCGCCTTTGGGTTTTGAGCTTTCGACTTTGGGAATTATGACTTCTAATACGCCGTTTTTGTAGGTGGATTTGGCTTCTTTCACTTTCACTTTTGTGGGCAACTTTACTTCTTTGTAGTACTTGGATTGTGGCGTGTCCACGCTGATTTCTAGTGAGTCTTCGTTTCCGTGGAGTTTGATGTCGGTTTTCTCTACTCCTGGCAGTTCCACGACTATTCGGATTTCGCCGTCTGTGTCAACTACGTCTACGAGTGGTTCGCGTTCCTCTTTGACTTCGGGTCCTTTAAGTGATTTTCTGATGTTGCCGAACTCTTGGATTTCAGGTTTGCCATCAGAACCGATTTTCATGCTGTAGCCGTAGACGAAGGGTCCGAATTCTTTGACTGTGCTT
>CAYGVV010000179.1:0-4464 GCA_964353395.1 uncultured Candidatus Bathyarchaeia archaeon
TTTGACCCGTTGATTCTTCAAGGAACAGTCTTCTTTGGTGAACACGGCGGTTCTTCCGGTACACCCATACTTGGCACTCGCTTCTTTAACCTTTACACTGGCGAAGACTACCCATTAATGTACATGACCAATACCAGCTTCTACTACGCTCAGAAAATAAACATCAATACACCCAACGAACACGGCGTACTCTCTTATCTAGTGGTTTCCAGAAGCGTCGGCAGTGGCGCAAGCGCTGTAAGTTATTGGGATTATTACGAGATACTGCCAAACATGCAACAGCCGCCAAGACTTAGATTTTCCCTTGCAAACGTGAGTGGTATCACGAACGCTGCAGCCGTCGCGTGGGGTCCAAACGGTGAATTTCTCAGCTGGACAATGGGCGGAAACGCCACAATGAAGTGGATAGCCATGTTTAACTCAACAAGAGCCTGTGCAAGCGGATCAGTAAGCGATTTCTGGAGTCCAACTAGCGGAGGAATAGTAAACGCCATGGCGACTCCGCCAGCAGCCGAGCAAGCGAAGAGTCATTCGCCGTACTGGGGAATAGAGTGGAACGTAACAATTCCAATTATACCCGGAATAAACAACATCATAGGTACTTCGTTTGCTGGTGCTGGAACTGGACTGGTTAATTACAACGAAGGCTACTTGCTCACAGGAATCGTGGACGCAACTAGATTTCCACTTGTCTACTCTGACGTTGCATACGACATAGGACAGGTTCTCAGGCTTCGCGCAGCGGACGGGACTTACCCGAGCTCAATTAGTCATCTGTTTGCTGCAAACAGGACAATGATTAATGACATCCACAACAGGGTTGGCTATCACATCTGCGACGGAAAATACGTTAGATTCGACGAAGGCCAAGAAGTGTTTTACTGCTTTGACATAAAAACAGGCGATTTGCTGTGGCAAACTGAACCTGTAGGCGACGCTTGGGCAGTTTTCACTAGAGAGTACGATCTCGCCTACGGCAGACTCATATCATCAAGCTTTGACGGACACGTGTGGTGCTATGATCTCGCAACTGGTGAGAAACTTTGGGACTATTACAAGGGAAGCGCAGGCTTTGAAAATGCCTACGGAACCTACCCATCATACGCAGGCTTTGTGATTGCTGACGGAGTAGTCTACACTACCTCCGATGAACATTCACCTGACGCAGTTCTGTGGCGAGGATCAAGCCTCTGGGCACTCAACATAACTACAGACAACCCTGCAGGCGAATGCCTATGGAAAATTAACGGCTATTATCGCCACCCTGTTGTTGCAGACGGCATCCTCATCGTGCTCAACTCATATGACGGCCAAGTCTACGCTTTCGGCAAAGGAACAAGCAAGACCACTGTTTCAGCACCAGCGACCGCTGTTCCATTAAACACAGCCATTACGATTACAGGCTCAGTCACGGACCAAACCCCCGCATCCAAAGACACACCAGCAATATCTGATAAGGACATGAGCGCATGGATGGAGTACCTGTACATGCAGAAGACTAAGCCAACAAACGCGTTAGGCGTTAACGTGACCCTGACCGCGGTTGATCCAAACCATAACACGCAGGTAATCGGCACAGTCACCAGCGACATTTACGGCAACTATGGCACATCGTGGACTCCGCCAGTCTCAGGACTGTACCAGATCATCGCCAACTTTGCAGGAACTAACTCCTACGGAAGCTCAGCATCATCAACTTACATAACAGTTGGCGCAGCAGCAGAGACACCCGCACCTACAGCAACTCCAACCCCGACTCCAACCGCGACGCCCACAGCAACACCGACCCCAACTCCGACTGTTACGCCTTCGCCTGTGCCAATTCCGGGTGAATTCCCATATGCCGCGGTATACATATCAGTCGCAGCAGTCATCATCATCATCGCCATAGCAACAGTCGCAATAGTCCTCAGGAGACGAAAATAAACACCAAAAAACCAAAACAAATCTTTCCCCTTTTTTAGTCACATAGGAAGCATCGGCAAAAAACGGGGCTGAGTGGGCTCTGGCGGTTCCACTTAAAATAGTGGTAGCAAAAGGGTTTTCATTCTCTCTCCAAAAATCTTTCGCCCGCCAGAGCCCCAGCAAACCCAGTTTTGCTTAAATTATTCACAACTTTGCAGGTCCCTTTTAAGGAGCAAGTGGCGCCGGGAATGGGATTCGAACCCATGCGGACCTTACGATCCACGGGCTCTCAAGGCCCGCGCGTTAACCACTCTGCCCTCGGGATGTCGACAAACGTCGAATCATTATCCCGGCGCAGTTTCCCAGCACCAATTAGCTACCTTTCCTAGTTCTCTCCATATTAAAATGTTTACGCGTGGCATTCCACCTAAGTGCGTTTTTGCCTTTTTGGCGTATGAGGTAATTACGAGGATTTCCATTTCTGGGTAGTTATCTGTCAGTAATTTTACTTTCTCTCGTGCCTTCTTCCAATACTTCTCGGTTCCTACGCTGGTTTTAGTCAAACTCTAGTTCCACAGGGAAGTTGAACCTATATAAAAGGGAGGGGGTCTCTGCAGAGAGCAGTAGAGATTTAGAAACTGGAATCGTGGTCTGTAGGCTTTGCGGGCGTTGTTTGAATGGGGTTTTGGTGTCGGCTTGTTGGTTCATGGTAAGAGTAATTAACCCAGTAGCCGTTCTGAGTTTCCTATGGCAGCACCTACGGTTGTTGAGGTTCCCAGAGACCTGTTGGATGCTATTTATGCGGGTGCGAAGCGGCTTTATCCGCGTGAGAGTTTTCTGCTTCTCCGCGGCAAAAAAAGCAAAGGCATCATTCGCGTTTCAGACCTTGTTTTGGCGCCGTTTGCGGTTCACGGTCGAGGTTTTGCCAACTTTAACCCTTACATGCTGTCAGGAGATTTCTCTCTTGTCGGTACGGTGCATTCTCATCCTTCAGGGGACATTTCGCCAAGCCACGTGGATTTGAATCACTTTTTCGGGCGGATTTTGATGATTGTGGGTTACCCTTTTGAGGGCGAAAGTTGCGTGGCGGTTTACGATTCAAACGGCGAAAAAATGCCCCTGCAAATAACCGCGGAAACGGAAAAAGAAGGCAGGCGTTAACTGCTGTTGCCCATGGCGGCTTTTGCGGCTGCTTGGTATTCTTGTATGAATTCGACGGCGAACTTGTCCGCGTTCTTCTCTGTGCCTTTGTGCTGTCTGTCGACTGATTTGCTGCGTAGGTGGTGGTAAAACTCGTGCAGGATCACGAAGGGATTCCCGAGGATGTCGCTGTTGAGCAGGTTGATGGTTTCGTTTTTGTTGGTGTAGCAGCCGTAAACGTTCTTTTTGTGTCCTTTTGGCAGACCTATTTTCAGTTTCGGCGTGTTCACGTTGTAGTTTTTCGCCAGAAGTTCTAGGGCTTCTTCTGTTTGTTTGTTCAGGATGAGCAGGACGATGGCTGGTTTGAAATTGGCTTGCAAGTTTGTTTCTTCTCGCGTTACGTTTTTCTTGTTCGGAGCCTATTGTGCAGTGCTAGGTTGTTTTTTGCAGCGCAGTTAAAAGGTGTTTAGCAAGGAGTTCTTAGAGTGCACTTGCAAGGACAGTTATGTTGTTGGCTACCACAATCACGAGGAAAACTATTATGCCTATGTATGCGGCTTTGAGTGTGTAGCGAGTAATCACGAAGGCTTTGCTGCTTTTGTTCTGGGTCTGCATGAGAATTTTGTCCGCTTGATAGAAAATTAAGCTGACGAAAACGGTTGTTACCGATTTCAGGACTATGAAGGCTGGCAAGTTTGTGCTTACCATGCCTGTGAGGAAGGGGTTGCATTCCACTGCTCCGAAATAGAGGATTCCGATGACTGTGGTGAGGCAATCCAAGGAACCTACCAAGACGATAAGCAAACTTGGGAACGCTTTTACTCTCAGCATGGGTTCTGCTCCTTGTTCTTTCAGGTTTAATGTTACTTGTTGCAAAGCATATATGTGCCAGCTTCCAGATTCTGACATATTCCGTTGCGTGATGCAGAAGAAACCGTTAAAAACACGTGAGCTCTCCGAAAAGAGCAGGAGCAACAGCAAATTTGCAGGTGGAGGTGAAACCACATGCCAGTAATCATCATAGAAACTTGGACTGGAAAATCAGACGAACAAAAAGCCAAACTCATAAAAGGCATAACCAAAGCCTTCGAAGACATAGGCGTAACACCAGACCAAGTCACCATCATAATCCACGATGTCCCAAAAACAAACTGGGGAAAACAGGGACAACAAGCAAGCAAACAGTAACCAAAATCTGAGAAAGCTAATGCACTTTTATGCTTGGAAAAGACTATAGCCCCCTTATATATAGAATCTGCATGGGTTCTGTGGAGGGTTGAGTTGTGAAGAATCAGGGTTCCTCGGTTTATCCTTTCTTTATGAAAACTGACCTGCTGTTATGCGCAAAACCCATAAATATTCCGAACGCCGACAACTTGTCAACGCAGCAGCAAACGTGGGCCGGTCGTCTAGCCTGGT
>CAYGVV010000180.1:0-4445 GCA_964353395.1 uncultured Candidatus Bathyarchaeia archaeon
AAATCACCTATGACGGCGAAACCTACCATTTTTGCAGCCTGCAATGCAAGAAAAGATTCAAACGCCACGCATCCAAATTCATAAAATAAGCACGTAAAAAAGAAAAAGGCGGAACACAAAGTTCCAAGGTGGTTTAGCCGAAATCTACTTTAGTATTCTCCAAACAGCAGCAGCGAGTACTCCGCCGATTATGGGAGCAACCCAGAAGAGCCAAAGCTGATTCAAAGCTGTGCCGCCAACTATGACGGCTGGTCCTAGACTTCTAGCAGGATTCACCGAAGTGCCAGTTATCGGTATACTGACGAGGTGAATAAGCGTTAAGCTCAATCCAATGGCTACACCAGCAAAACCCTTCGGTGCTCTTTCACTTGTGGACCCGAAAATGACGAGCAGGAAAATGAACGTCAACACGACCTCAGCGATAAGCGCAGACAGCATAGAGTAACCTGCAGGGGAAGCGGCGTCGAAACCGTTCTGTCCCAAATTAGTCACAGGCAAACTAAGGGTAGGATTCCCAAGCACAATCCAGTAAAGCAAACCAGCACCAATCACGGCGCCCACGCACTGAGAAACCACGTAGGCTACAGTGTCTTTCACGCCAAGTTTGCCAGCAGCCAACATGGAAATTGAAATAGCCGGGTTAATGTGACAGCCAGAGATGCCGCCTATTGCATAGACCATGACGAGAACTGCCAAGCCGAAAGCCAAAGAGATACCCACAATCCCGTTTCCAGATAACCCACCGAAGTTCTTACCTGCAATCACCGCGCTTCCACAACCCATTAGCACTAGCACGAGGGTTCCTATCATTTCAGCGAGGTATTTTTTGAAAGGCTTAATTTCGCTCATACTAAATCACACACAAACCTTGAATGTAACTCCTTTTTCTCTATTCGCAGCCTTATAACATTTTCCTCAGCGAGCAAACCAGCCTGCGCAATCAGAGTTTCTCTTCAGACGCGATGTCCATCATCATCAAGCCGGAAACTAGTTTGGGGTAAAAATCTGTTGACTTCTCTGGCAAACGTTCACGCTGCTGCGCAATCTGCCAAACCGTTTCCGCACTAATCGGATTAACTAGAAACGCAACGCTGGCTTCCCCGCTGTCAACTTTCTCCACTGCGCTCCGAGTCCAACGTACGTAAAGTATGTCCTCATCCATCTTCAAATCCCCAGTTTTCAGTATAGTCTTGAAAATGACGTCACGCAGTATGACCACGTCGAAAAGCTTTGTCTCCTTCGAAGAACGCGCAGCCACGAACTCGTAAACGCTTTCCTCATGCTTCAAAAGCAAACCATAAGCCTTAGCGCCTGCGTAAATGCAGAAAGCATGCTCATCCTTGTGATTTCCAAGAAAACCATCCAAGCCTTCAACTGAAGCCTCAATTTCTGAAACTACGAAGAACTGCCTGAGCGCATTCAGCGTTTCCACAGTCAGTAAACAGTTCTTCAATAGGCGATGAGTGGGCAAAACCACCACTCCCTCATCCTGAACGGGAACCAGCATGCTCATGTGGAAGTTGAACGCCGAATCCTCCGTCCACGCACCTTCTCGGCGCCTTTCATCCCGGTAAGCAATGGCGCTTTCGTACCTGTGATGCCCGTCAGTGATTACGAGCGCCTTGCGCTCCAACGCCTTCTGCAGCAGCCTTATCTTCTCAGGGTCAGTTACTCTCCACACTGCGTGCGTAACCTTGAAGGAATCTTCAACCTCAATTATGGGACGAGTCTTGGAGAGCTCCGCGAAGAAGTCGATGGTAACCTTTTCAGGGTCAGAATAAATTAGAAAAACGGGTTCAAGGTCCTTCTGCACCGTACGCAACATGCTCAGGCGGTCAGCTTTCGGCGCAGAATACGTGATTTCATGAGGAAAAACCACATTTTCATCATAAGAATACAAGCGCAAAGCCGCAATCAAACCAGTGCGGGTGCAGGTTTCACCGTTCAATTTGAACGTTTGTCGGCAAACAAAAACCGAGGACTCTTTATCCTTTGCTAAGATGTTTTTGCTGAGCCACTCTTGAATGAGCCGCTGAACTGTGGTGTACCTGTTTTCTTCCATGGGCAAGATTAAGCGGCAGTAGTTGTACGGTGATTTTTCGTAGTATTGCTTTTGCATTTGTTGATCTATCTTGTCGTAGGGTTGAGTTATCAGGTTCTCGATGCTGCCGGCTTTCTCGGTGTATCTTATGGCTTTGAAGGGTTTGATGTCGACCATGAGGAGGTTCAGCTCGCATGTTTTTCCAGTGTTTCTATGACTTTCCTAGCTATCTGTACGCTCGTCCTTAATTGAGCTTCGATGGTTTGGGCGCCAACATGAGGAGTGGCGTAAACGTTCCTGAGCATGAGCAGTTTGCTATTTTTTGGGGGTTCCTGTTCGAAAACGTCAAGTGCTGCAGCCTTCACTTTGCCCTGGACTAGGGCTTGATAGAGTGCTTCTTCGTCCACTATTCCTCCGCGGCTGCAGTTGATCAGCATTACGCCGTCTTTCATCTTGGCGAATTCCTTCGTGGACAGGAAGTGCTTGGTGTGAGGTGTAAGTGGAACGTGGACGGAGATGAAGTCGGCTCTTGGCAACATTTCATCCAGAGGAACAAACTCTTTGCTAACACACACGTCCACGGTGAGAACGTTCATGCCTAAGCCTGAAGCAAGTTTCTTAACTTCCCTGCCGATGCTTCCGCACCCGATGATTCCAAGGGTTTTCCCGTTGACTTCTATGCCCATGAGTTCTTCTTTGACCCATTTGCCCTCGCGAAGAGTCACGGTGCCTTCAACGATGTTTCGGGCAAGCGCCAACAAGTGCCCAATGGCGAGTTCAGCAACGCTCACGGAAGCCTCATGCGGCGTGTTCACCACGGTGATGCCTTGTTTTTCGGCTTGCGCTGTGTCAATGTTGTCTAGGCCGTCTCCTGCGCGCCCGATGACTTTGAGTTTTTTTGCCTTAGTGATAAAGTCGGCGTTTACTTTGGTTGCGGACCGCACGATGAGCGCGTCGTACTCACCGATTATATCTGGAAGTTCGGCTTTCGGCAGGTCCCAGGCTCTAGTAACTAGGTAGCCTTTCTGTTCGAGTAGTTTTATGCCTTCGTCGAAGATTGGGTCGCTGATGAGAACCTTTCGGGTCACTTTTCGAGTCCCCAAATCTCGTCTATGGCGGCGAGAACCTCTTTGATTCCTGCAACGGTCCATTCGCCCATGTGGCCTATGCGGAATGTTTTCTCAGCTAACGCGCCGTAGCCGTTGCTTATTTCGAAGCCTCTTTCAGCGAGTTTCTGGTTTAGCTCCTTCACGTTTTTCCCCAGAGTGTTCTTTATGCATGAAACGGTTATGGATTCGTAGCCTTTTTCAGGGAACATCTCGAAGTGCTTCTTTGCCCACCCGCGGGTAAGTTCTGCCATGTCCTTGTGCCGCTGGTAGATGCGGTTGTAGGTTTCCTGCAGCATGAGGTCCAAGCGCTTGTCCAACGCGTACAGAAGCGAAACGTTGGGGGTGTATGGTGTTTGGTGCTTTTTCTCGAATTCGAAGATTTCTACTAAATCGGTGTATCCGCCGCGGTTAGGTTGTTCTTTGGCTCTTTCTAAGGCTCGGTCGTTGACGAGGGCTATGGCTAAGCCTGGCGGCAGCGCGAAGCACTTCTGCGTTGAAGCAAAAAGGATATCTACGCCCATTTCCTGCGGCAAGGTCTTGTCCCCTGCCATTGAAGAGACACTGTCTACCGCGAAGATGACATCAGGGTAATTTTTGCGTACGAGTTTGCCAACTTCAGCGACCGGGCTTCGGGCGCCTGTTGAAGATTCGTTGTGGCACATGGTTAAAGTGTCATATTCACCCGTCTCCAATTTCTCTGCGACTTGGTCGGGTTTGGCAACTTTGCCCCATTCCACCTCAATCCAGTCGGCTTGTTTGCCGCATGCACGCAAGATTTCGCCGAATCGCTGGGAAAAAGCGCCGTTGACGCAGCAAAGCGCTTTCTTTTTCACTATGCTTCTGCCCACAATGTCAAACCACAGCGTGCCTGAAGACGTTGTGGTGGTTGGCTTATAGTCGGCTGGCAACTCGAAGAACTTGCTTAGTTTGCCTGTTATTCCGCCGTATAATTCGGAGAATTCTTTGCTTCTGTGCCCTATGAGAGGGTGGGTTTGTTCACGGAGTATTTCTTGGCTTACTTCTGTGGGACCTGGAATTAGGAGTTTTTTGTGCATTTTCTCATCTCTCCATTATCGCTGAAACTTTCAGGGTTACGAGTAATGAATCGTTGAGCTCTCGATTTATTCACCGTTTTTGCGTCCATTTTTCATTCACGTCCAAAACCAAACAGCAACCGAAACGAAAACAACGAAGACAAATGGAGTTAACTGTTTAGTTTCTGCCAGATCCACAAGTGGATCCTGCGCTGTATGCGTAAGAGATGGCTGTGAGCTGTGCGGTCATTACAATTAACC
>CAYGVV010000181.1:0-4363 GCA_964353395.1 uncultured Candidatus Bathyarchaeia archaeon
AGGCGTCCCCGTCCGCATAGAGATAGGCCCCAGAGACCTCAAACAGCAACAAGTAACCGTAGCGAGACGCGACACCTGCCAGAAAACCGCCGTAAAAGAAGACGAAGCAGTAGCCACAGTGGAGAAACTGCTTGAAGAAATCCAGCATAACCTCTACGCCAAAGCCAGAATCTGCCTAGAAGAAAAAACCACGACCGTAAAGAGCTACGACGAATTCAAACAAGTCCTTAGCGAAAAAGGCGGATTCATCAAAGCAGCTTGGTGCAGCAGCGCAAAATGCGAAGCAAAAATCAAAGATGAAACAGGCGCCACCATCAGGGTCATACCCTTCGAAAAAGAAGAACCCACCGCCAACTGCGTCTACTGCGGAGAAAAAGCCAAGGAAACAGTGTACTTCGCCCGGTCCCACTAAGCAACAATTCATTCAGACAATCGGGCGTACTTGCTGAGCTGCTCCGATACGCCAGACAAGCCAAGCCTCGCCAACGTTTGCCTCCTCGGCACACCATTCTCGTCCCAACCTCTTTTCTCGTAATACGTCTGCAGCAGGGCATCGTATTTTGCTCGGTCAAGTTTTGACCCTTTCAACGGGCCTTCGTTTAAGGGTTCTGTGAACCACCGTGTGGGTGGAACATCTAGTTCACTTGTCCATTTCCCGTTGTACTCGCGCACCCAGAATGCCCTGACAAGATTGAAAACCCGCTCAGCAATCACGTTAAGATAACTCCACGGGAACTCTTGCCCCGTTGCCGCGTAAAGGTACTTCGGGTACCATTCCTTTTCGAAGCCAAGGTTAACGACGGGAAAACGGCAAACGCCCAAGCACTCAAAAATCCCGCGTGTATGCTGAAACTCTATGACTTTGGCGGCTTTTTCTTCGCCGTAGCCTTCGCGGTCATGCTGGATTTCCCACCCAATCACCCACGCGTCCTTGTGATGCGCACCGACGGGGCTGGTGCCGTAAGCCAAAGCCATGGCAGGTGCAGTGCGGCAGTCATACGCACTAATCTCCAAACCTTTAACGTGCATAGCCCAACCCGTGGACGAGTCGCCCATTCTGACCGCTGCAACGCGGACACCCTCAGCCAAAACATCACCTAAGCCTCGCCTGTGGGCTATGTCTTCAGCCAGCGCCTTTGCTTCTTTATAATTTCCCCAAGGAATTCGTTCTTTGATTAGCCCGTTCTCTGAGGCTTCCATGGCGAAGCCAAGCACACTCCCCAACGAAATAGTATCCAACCCAAGCTCGTCCGCCACGCGGTTCAAAGCAGCAACTTGACCAAGGTCGCCTAGCCCTATGTTACTGCCCAGCATGGCTACGTTCTCGTAGTCAACCTCAGACTGCTTGCCTTCAGCGTCTTTGACAACGTTACCGCAAGTCATGTTACAGTTGGGGCAGCCACGATTGGCAACTTTAATTTCCTCCGCGGCAAAACCGCCTATCTTTTCAGCGTCGGCGAAGACGCCTTCACGGTAATTGCGAGTGGGAAGCACGCTTTGCTCGTTACTCCACTCCACCGTGCTCAGAGTTCCCTGCCGCTTCCAAAACCCGTAGCTTGGCTTACCCAAGATTTCCCTGTAGCCAGCCAAGCCAAGTTCCTTCAGCTCCTTCGGGTACGCAGCAGGCAGAGCACCTGAACCTTCAAACACCACAGCCTTCAAGTTCTTGGAACCCATAACCGTGCCCATCCCAGGTCTACCGCCAGCGCGACCTTCTTGGGAGACAACGCAGGCGAACTTGACAAGGTTCTCTCCGCCGGGGCCTATGGAGACTATGCCGGCGGTGCGCCCATAAATTTTCCTCAACCGCGCTTCGGCTTCGAACGAGTCTAAACTCCACAAGTCCGTGGCGTCTAGGAACTCTACGGTTTTGTCTTTAACGTGCAGGATGACGGGGCTTTCAGCTTTGCCCTCTACGAGTATGGCGTCGTAGCCAGCCTTGCGCATGTGAACAGCCGCAAAAGTCCCCAAGTTTCCGTCTCCGTAGCCGCCTGTCAAAGGACTTTTGGATGCCACGACGAGTTTGCCGCTGTTAGGCAACGGAAAACCCGTCAACGGTCCAGTGGCGAAGACGAGTATATTCTCAGGCGACAACGGGTCAGTTCCGACTGGGAGTTTGTCCCAGAGAACCTTAGCTGCGACGCCTCTGCCGCCGAGAAAGTTCAAAGTGAAGCTTGCATCGTAGGCTTCAGCAAACGACGTTTTCTTGCCCAGATTAACGTTTAAAAAATAGCCGTTCCAGCCAAACATCGTGCTCACCCTGCTAAAACTTGTCATGGTAGTAAAGGCGGATGGAAAGATAAAAGCTTACTGAAGGGAAAATCAAGGCTTAAATTCGCTGTCTTTTCGTAAACTTTATTTTCTTAGGGGCACACTTGTGCTTTCTTAAGGGGTTGAAACTTTGGCGCGCGTTAAAGTCACCAACAGAGCAAAGTCAGTCGAGTACGCGATACGGGACGTAATCGGCTACACCGAACAGCTTGTGAAAGATGGAAGAAAAATCTATTACCTAAACATCGGAGACCCCGCAGCGTTCGACTTCCACACGCCGCTTCACGTTAAGCAGGCGCTCTGTAAGGCGGTGGAAGAGGATAACAACTACTATTCTGCCTCTGAAGGGTTGCTTGAACTTAGAGAAGCCATCTGTAGAAAAGAGAAAAGAGTTAACGGTGTGGACATCTCCCCAAGCGACATCTTAGTCACCGAAGGTGTTTCAGAGGGAATCCAAATGCTATTGGCTGCCCTCGTTGAGAAAGGTGACGAAGTTCTTTTTCCAGGTCCCACATATCCGCCGTACATTTCCTACACCAAGTTCTTCGATGGCACACCAGTAGCGTACAAAACCATTGAAGAAGACAGATGGCAACCAGACGTTGACGATTTGAGAAGCAAGATTACTGAGAAAACCCGCGCCATTGTAATCACCAACCCGAACAACCCGACAGGCGCGCTTTACGGAAAGAAAAATGTCAAGCAAATGCTGGACATAGCGGGAGAACACGACCTGTTAGTGCTGTCAGATGAGATTTATGATCAAATAACGTACTCAAAAGATTTCGCGAGCACCGCCCACTTAGCCAAAGACACACCAGTGGTAGGTTTAAACGGATTCTCGAAAACCCATCAGATGACAGGTTGGAGACTCGGGTACATTTACTTCAAAGCCGAGGACAATCAACTGGACGAACTGAAGCAGGCTGTGGAAAAAGAATGCCGAATACGCCTGTGCGCCAACACCCCAGTGCAGAAAGCAGGCGTAGCTGCATTAGACGGCCCGCAGGATCACGTGAAAGACGCAGTGGAAAGGCTCAAGCAGAGAAGAGACTACGCGTGGAAAAGGCTTAATGAGATGGAAGGAATAACCTGCACAAAGCCGGAAGGAGCCTTCTATATTTTCCCGAAAATCCACGAGGTAGGGTCAAGGTGGAAAACTGACATGGAATTCGTCAAGGACCTCTTGATAAAAACCGGAGTGCTCATAGTGAACGGTTCAGGCTTTGACCCCGTCTACGGCGCGGGACATGCCAGAGCAGTTTTCCTTCCGCCTATTGAAATGCTTGAGCAGGCGTTCAACGGAATGGAACGCTTCATGAAAAAGAAGAAGTAAAGAAAACCGGAAAAGAGGCTATATCTTCGACTATTTAGTGGATGGAAACGCCTTGTTTCGGGTCTTGGACGACTTTCTGGAATTCAGCCATCAGTCGCTTTGTTAATGGACCAGGGTTTCCATCGCCTATTTGTCTCCAGTTAACTTCTCGGATGGGCACGATTTCCGCCGCAGTGCCAGTGAAGAACACTTCATCTGCATTGAACAGCATGAACGGCGTAACGTTGGTTACTGTGAGGCTGTAGCCTAACTTCTCGGCAAGTCCCACGACTGTTTTGGCGGTTATGCCTTCCAATGCCCCAGAAGATGCTGGCGGAGTCACGATTTTTCCGTTCTTGACGATGAACACGTTTTCACCTACGCCTTCGGCTACGCAACCATCTTTGTTCAGGCACATGGCTTCGTCTGCTCCGCTCATGTTGGCTTCGATTTTTGCCATCACGCTGTTGAGGTAGTTGAGTGACTTTATCTCGTGTGACGTGCCGTCCACGGGGTCTCTTCGGACCCAGGAAACCAGAGCAGTGATGCCTTTCGTTTTGGCTACGCCATCATGTAGTACGATTCTGTCTGCTATGATTATTATCGTGGCTTTGGAGCATTTGCGTGGATCCAGACCTAGGTCGCCGACGCCGCGGGTGACCACCAAGCGCACGTAAGAATTATCCATTTGATTCTTTCTCACTGTTTCGGCAACTGCTCGGATCATCTGTTCTTGTGTTAAGGGAATTTGCAGCATCAAGGCGTGCGCTGAATCGT
>CAYGVV010000182.1:0-4353 GCA_964353395.1 uncultured Candidatus Bathyarchaeia archaeon
CTCGATCTTTTTGAAATGATAACAGGCAACCGCGTCGTATCCTCATCACTAACCGTGGGCGGCGTGAGACGCGACTTGAAAGAGACCGACATTCCAAAAATCAAAACCGTGCTAGCTGACCTGAGAAAGAAAGTGCCCTTCTACAAACAAGTCTACGAAAACGAGCCTTCGCTGCGGATGCGCATGCAAAAAGTTGGCACCCTCGCAAAAGAAGACGCCTTAAAACTATGCGTGGTCGGTCCAGTAGCACGTGGCTCAGGCGTGGACATTGATGTGCGGAAGGATGAGCCTTACGAAGCATACGGCGAGATTCCCTTCAAAATAATAACTAACAACGCTGGCGACACTTGGGCTCGAATGAACATTCGCATGGACGAAATTGAAGAAAGCATGAACATAATCGAGTATGCACTTGACCACTTACCCGCGGGGCCGTACCGAGTTAAAGCGCCGAGAGTTGTGCCAGCTGGCGAAGCAGTCAACCGAGTGGAAGCGCCCAGAGGCGAACTGTTCTATTACGTTAAAAGCAACGGCACAGCCAATCCTGAACGCGTCAAAGTGCGTACGCCAACTTTCGCCAATATTCCAGCGTTCCTTAAAACAGCGATTGGGGAAAACATCGCTGATATTCCCCCGAACTTCGTGAGTTTAGACCCGTGCTTCTCATGCACAGACAGGTAGGATGAACAAGAATGATTGACTATCTATGGCTCATATTCCGCGTGCTCGTCTTCCCAGGCTTCACATTCATACTGCTGTTCACAATGTTCTGCGACTGGGTGGAAAGAAAAATAGAAGCCCGCATGCAGAACAGGATGGGTCCGACATTTACGGGTCCAGGTGGCGTTCTCCAGCCCCTTGCAGACTTCATCAAGCTACTTACCAAGGAGGAAATAACTCCATGCGAGTCAAAAAAGACTGTTTTCAGGTTCGCTCCTATTCTCGCCTTCTCAGTCATTGTCTTTGCAGTTTGCTTCTTGCCCATTGACGGTTCAAGCGTCATACCTGGCGTGGGCTTCGCAGGTGATTTGGTCTTCGTGATGGCGCTGGTTTCCGTAGCCAACTTTCTGCTTTTCCTTTCTGGGTGGTCTTCCACGAACCCCTACAGTGCTATAGGAGCGGCAAGAGTTCTGACGCAGTTCCTCGGCTATGATATTCCTTTGTTGATGCTGGCGATAGCGCCTGCCTTCTTAGCTGGGTCTCTTACTATCGTGTCCATCGTTTCCATCCAGAGTCAGTGGTTGCCATTCGCTATCTTAGCGCCTTGGGCTTTTGTGCTGTTCATAATCACAATGCAAGCTGAATTGGAGAAAGACCCGTTTGATGTTCCCCACGCAGAAAGCGAAGTTGTAGCTGGACACGAGACCGAGTACAGTGGCGGCAAACTGGCTTTCCTGAAGCTTGCGCGCGATGTGCAGATAGTTTTCGGCGCTGCGCTAATCACTGTGCTGTTTCTGGGCGGAGCGAACGGTCCAGTCTTCTTTGGGTTGCCCGCCTTCTGGGGCACGTTGTGGTTCGTAATCAAGGTATTAGCCATCGTGGTCGTCTCAGAGTATATTACGGTTCTGTTTGCTCGAATGCGCATTGACCAGGTTGTGAGAGCCAATTGGAAAATTCTGCTGCCCCTCTCAGTGCTCTCGCTTATCCTAACAATCAGCTTAGCGTTTTGGATTTATCCAATGATGTGACATGAAAATGGCGAAAAAAGCAAGAATATCACCAATGTTCGAAGAAGCGTTTAGCTACCTCTTCAAGAAACCTGCCACTGGGAAATATCCCTTCGTAAAATGCGTCGTCGCTGAAGGGTTCAGAGGAAAACAAGTGTTCGACATCAGCCTCTGCGTCAGCTGCGGTCTATGCTCCAAAGATTGCCCCGCAAAAGCCATAGAAATGGTGGATGTGAACGGAAAAAAAAGACCCATGTTCCTCTTAGACCACTGCATTTTCTGCTACCAATGCGCCGAGAGTTGCCCGAGAAATGCCATCAAGAGCTCAGAGATTTTCGAGCTAGCGACAACAAATAAATCTGACCTAGTTGTAAATCCTCAGACAAGCGATCAAAAGTAACTACGGTGCGTAGCATGATCCTTGAGATCGTCAGTGCGGGGCTAATAATTTCGGCTTGTTTAGCAATTTTCCTCGATGAAGCTGTATACTCTGTTGCCGCTTTGGCGGGTACATTCTTCCTAACGGCACTGCTGTACGCGTTGAATGGTGCTGTTTTCGTGGCTATTTTCCAGTTTGCCGTGGGCATTGGTACGCTCGCGATTCTGTTCTTGTCTGGAGAAATGCTCAGTGAGAAGCCCATTGCGAAGACTAAGCCAAGCCGTTCAGTCTTGGTTGTGGTGATGGGTGTGGTTTTGTCTTTGCCCGCGATTTTCCTCTCGATTTCTTCTCCAAACGCCGCCGCCACTATTAATGTCGAATTCGGAGATGCATTGTGGAATTACAGGGCTTTTGACGTTGTTCTGCAGGGCTTAGTCATAATGACCGTGGCTTTAGGCATAGCCATAGTCCTGTATCAGAAGAAGCGAAACGGTGAAAAGCGGAAAGGTGAACAATGATGGACTTCGTCATTTTATCCATAGCACTGCTTGCAATAGGCATTTACGGTCTTCTGACTCAGCGCCGCTTGTTGAAAGTGTTCGTTTCCATAGAGTTAATTGCGACGGCTGCCACCCTCAACTTCGTGATGCTTGCGTCAACAAGCAAGGGCGTGGGCGAAGCGTTTTTGATTTTGGCTTTCTCCACTGACACTTGTATCAGCGCGGTAATCTTGGCTCTACTGGTGATTGTGTCAAAGAAATATGGAACGAGCGACATCGGCAAATTAGTGAAACCTGACCTTGAAGAAGATGAAGAAGAGAAAAGCGAGGCTGAACAATAGTTGCAGTTCTCTGATGTTTCCAACATTTCCTCTTGGCTTGTCTGGATACTTCCGTTGGTTTCCAGCGTTTTTGTCCCGTTGATCGCACGCTTTAGCGCGAAGGCAAGGAACGCTTTCGTCGTCTTAATAGGTGCAGTTACTGCTTTCTTGGCTTTCACGCTCATTCCCGCCGTGACCTCTGGCGAAGGTGGCTTTGTTTCCGTCAATGTGTTTCCGTGGATTGACGGGAGCGTAAACGCTGGCGTCTTCATCGATCCTCTCAGCGTCTTGTTTGCTTGCCTAGTTGGTTTCTTCGGGCTCATAATCGCCCTCTACTCGCTGGGCTACATGAAGCATGAGGAGAACTTGACGCGTTACTACTTCTTCTTGCTTCTCTTCATAGGCTCAATGATAGGTCTCGTAATTTCAGATAATTTCTTGCAGATGTTCATTTTCTGGGAGATGGTGGGTCTCTGCAGTTACTCGCTGATTAGCTTCTGGAATAACCGTCCTGAATCCGTCAAGGCGGGCAACAAAGTTTTCCTGATGACCCGCATAGGCGACATTTCGCTGCTCGCAGCCATAGGTATCCTCTACGCGAGTCTGGGCACATTCAGTTTCCACGCCACAATAACCGCCATTCAAAATGGCGCTTTGTCTTCGCCAACTATAGTTGTGGTTGCCTTCTTGGTTTTGGGCGGTGCCATCGCAAAGTCCGCTCAGCTTCCCCTGCACACTTGGCTCTACAGCGCAATGGAGGCTCCAACCTCTATCAGCGCGCTCTTGCACGCTGCAACCATGGTAAAAGCAGGTATCTACCTTATCGCAAGGTTCATTCTGATTGCAGCACCGATGATTGTTGCGCTTCAACCCCTGTGGCTTCCGTCCGTGGCTTGGATCGGCGTTTTAACCGCGATTATAGGTGCAACAATGGCTTTGTACACGCCCGACATTAAGGGAGTGCTTGCTTACTCCACCGTCAGCCAACTGGGCTTCATGATGGCTGCGTTGGGCTCGTCTGGTGCTGCAGCAGCTTCGTCTTTGGGCTGGTTCTCAAGTCTTTTCCACATGATGAGCCACGCTTTCTTCGAAGGCTTAGGCTTCCTTCTGGCAGGCGGCATAATTCATGCGCTCGGCACGCGCGACATGCGGCTCATGGGCGGGCTTCGTAAAGCCATGCCAGTCACCTTCCTATTAGCTTTGGTAATGGTCATCACCACGAGTGGTTTGCCTCCTTTCGCCGCGTTCTTCAGCAAAGGCTTAGTCATCACAAGCATAACAGACGCGGGGAACCTCCTCCAAATAATCCTCATATACGCCACCACAGCCATAACGTTCGCTTATAGCCTCAGATTCCTCAAACTCGTCTTCCTAGGCAATCAATCGGAACACATGGAGAAGCTTCACCTTCACGAAGCGCCAAGAGTAATGCTGATTCCAGCGGCTGTTCTAGCCGTTGCCTGTCTCGTATGGGGCTTCCTGGAACC
>CAYGVV010000183.1:0-4348 GCA_964353395.1 uncultured Candidatus Bathyarchaeia archaeon
TAAGAGCTGAAAGCATCTAAGCTCGAAGCCTCTCCCGAAAAGAGGCAGCCATTCCAGTTTCACTGGACGAGGGCTCCCATAAAAGATGGGTTTGATGGAGTTGGGGTGTAAGCTAGAAGCTTTCGGGCGACTAGCTCAGCCTGCAACCTCCAATCGCCCGAGATGTCGGGTCCTCTAGTGGTGTCTGAGCGATATTTGATGAACTTACGAGAAAGTTGTGTTTTGTGTGTTTGGCCTGTGCGTGGTGTCAAAACGAGATTGTTTTGGTTTCTTGTAACTTGGGTCTTTTTGGCTGCTGTTTGCTGCGGTTTAGTGCAGAAAAGTGCGGTTTGCTGTTTTCTGCTGTAGAAAGTACGTTTTGGTTGTTGGTTGAGTTTTGGGTCTGTCTGCTCAGTTGACCTACCGCCTCCTCTATTTATAGTCTAGACAAGTGTGGCGGATTCGCATTCTGGGGTTTTTCAAGTGTGCATTTTTGCTTGTGAAGGTTGCAGGGATACAGCGAGTTTCTAAGCAGGGTTGGACAGTTGCCGCGAGTTAGTTGTAAGCACCCAGAAGAAGTAAGCGGGCGAAACTTCGCATTGACCTTCACTGACTGTTCCTTCAGCGGAACAGTTTGTTCCTCAGGGAAATATGAATAACACTGCTGTTAATGTTATTGTGAGGCAGAGATTGGTGAGAAAGACAAGCCTTCTACTTGCAGTCTTTATTTTAGAACTCTCAACTTCGCTGTTGATTGGGCTGTCTACAGTGTTATATGTCAGCGCCAGTTCCAGTGGCGACGACTGGCTAATGTTCCATCACGATATGGCGCACAGCGGATATTCCGCATCAACAGCGCCAAACACAAACCAAACCCTCTGGACCTACAAGACCGGTGGCGAGGTGTATTCTTCTCCTGTAGTCGCAAACGGCAACGTTTACGTAGGTTCAGGTAATGGTGCTGTTTATTGTTTGGATGCATATAACGGTGGTTTAATATGGAATTACACCACTCGCGGTGACGTCGAGTCTTCTCCTGCAGTTGCAGAGGGCAAAGTATTTGTTGGCTCAAACGACGGCAACGTTTACTGTTTTGACGCTTCCATAGGATCCAAACTCTGGAACTACACAACCGGCAATAATGTAGAGTCCTCACCCGCCGTTGCTAACGGTCGAGTGTACGTGGGCTCACATGACCATAATGTTTACTGTTTTGATGCCTCCAGCGGCGCCAAGATATGGAATTATACCACCAACAGTTGGGTGTCTTCTTCTCCGGCTGTTGCTGACGGCAAAGTGTACGTGGGTTCAGCTGATCGTAACTTTTATTGTCTGGACGGTTCTAACGGCACTTTACTGTGGCAGTATCCAACTGGCAATTGGGTAGAGTCTTCGCCCGCGGTTGCAGACGGCAGAGTGTATGTGGGTACTGACGGCGGTAATGTGTACGCTTTGAATGCTTCCAGCGGCGCATTCCTATGGCAGTACGCAACCGTCTTTAGTGTGGCTTCTTCTCCTAGCGTGGTCAATGGTCGAATCTATATTGGCTCATGTGACAACAGCATTTATTGTTTAAACAGTTCTAACGGGAATTTTCTATGGAAGTACATCACCGGCAACTGGATATCCTCTTCGCCTGCTGTTGCTGACGGCAAAGTCTACATTGGCACAGATCTGCGCTTAGGTTCAAGCGTCGGTAACGTGTATTGTCTGGATGCTTCTAACGGTGCTTTCCTGTGGAACTATGTTACTGACGGCTTTGTGTATTCTTCTCCCGCGGTTGCTTACGGCAACGTTTATGTGGGCTCAGATGACGGTAACGTTTACGCTTTCGGGTCTTCGTCAGCTCCCCCTCCCACTGCCACTCCAACGACTGTTCCAACTCCTCTCCCATCAGCCTCTCCAATTAAGGAAACTCCAACGCCAACTTCGGCATTTACTCCGACCCCAACACCTGCACCGACGCCTACATCAACACCCTCGTCTACCCCGTCGGCGCAGCCTCAGTCACCATCTTCACAAACATGGGTCATCTACGTTATCGCAGGCGCATTCGCCATTGGAGTAATCGCTGCAGTAGTAGCGTTAGTTCTCAAAAGAAGACCATAGTCAACTATACTTGTTTGCAGCAACCTTCCGCTTTCGTAATAATCGTTGCACTGGTATTTGTGGTGAGAAGAAGGCAGCAGCCAAAGTTGTCTTAGACAGCAACAAGTTCGCCCTCTGACGGATCAATCGAAAGTTCAGGTTTGTAGGATTAGGGTGGTGTCTGTGTATTGCCATTTTTTGAAGAACTGCAGCACATCCATACCCAGCAGGCTGTACGCGGACATCAAATCAAGCGGGTGTAGCAGGTTTATGTCTCTTGGAGGCGGCAGGCAGTGGATAAATTTCAGTGGAATCACCACAGGGCTTTCTATTGAACCTATACTTGCCTCAAATTGCAATTTGACATCAGGGAGCTCGTAAGGTAATATGCGTCCTTTTGCAGTGTCCGATGAACAACCTGCTTTCCCAAGTTTTTTAAAATTCAACCCAAGCCTGAATGAATCTTGTCCCAATATCGTGGTATACGTGCTGCCCATATCAACAAGGAAGTGCACAGGTATAAAATCATTAAATTGAGAACATACCACTTTCCCATTTAGATAGGCGTGCTTGTATCTGCCCAAATCTGCAACTATCTTCAAGAGTCGGTCTTCCTAGAAAAGGAGGCATCTTGGCTCTTTGCTCATGTATTCGTAAAGGAAATCGTTTATGTCTTCTCCAGCCACTCGAATTTTCGCGTAGAGTTCTGCATAGTTATCGCCTGTGAAGGCAACTTTTTTGTTTTTCACTGCGACTAGTTTGTTTAGGTATTTTAAGCGGAGTTTTTCCTCGTTAGCGAAGAACCACCGCATGTCTCCGTTCATTCTGTGAAGTTGCCTTAGGCTTTCTTTCTCCTCGGCTGTTTTCGCCTTCTTCACTACGAATTTGACGTCTGCCATTTTCTCTTCGCTCATGCTAATACTTCTCCTCTGTGGTATTTACCCTTTCTGCAGGCTGTCGCTATTTATAACTTGCCAAAACCTTCTCACCTACCTATCCCCTCTGCTCATTTCGGCAATTAACCGCAAACCATAATTGATATAACCCGTTTTTCTAAAGGTACAGCACCGTTTCGCGTGGCTTCGGTTGTTTTTCGTGTTCTTTTAAAATCGAGCGGTCGGTATGTGGCTGCAAAATGGTTTGCAACTGTTCGGTGCTGGCTTGTTTTGGGGGTGGTTTTATTAACTTCTTAAGTCACACCATAACAAATCTGATGGTATCGCTATTGAAGAAAACAGGCGAGGTCGAGGTGGTTTGAGTTCCCTGCTGCAGCTGCGTAGCTGGCTTAATCGGTGGCAGCTCTGTGCCTTTGTTTTCGTAGTAGTCTACGCGGTTTTTCTTTCCCTCGACTTAGGGTATATGTCGATGCAGTGGGATGAAGTCAACCACTTCACTGGCGGACTGCTGCTGACCAGAGGGCAGCTTCAGCTGTACATTGAGACGAGTTCTTTCTACCCGCCTGTGATGAATTTGGTGACGGCTGCATATTTCGCGGTTGCAGGTGCAAGCGTGTTCGTTGGCAGACTCGTAGCTGTGACTTTTGCAATGCTTTCGGCTCTTGTTGTTTATGAGATTGCTAACAGAATGTATGGACCTAAAACCGCGTTGGTTTCGTCTGTTCTGTTCGGCGTGATGCCTGGGATTGTTTGGGTTTCGCGGATGGCGATGATTGAAACCATGCTTATTTTCACTTTCTCGGTGTCAATGCTGTTCTTCTTCAAATGGCTCAGCAAAGGGCGGGAGAGAGACCGTTTAATAAGCATTGCAGCCTTCGCCATCGGAGTCGCAGTTAAGTACCAAACTCTTGTTCTGGCGCCTGTTATCATGATAGTGGTCATGATAGTTTTCGGCAAGAGCGACTACTTGAAAGCACAACTAATGAACTTCTTGAGGTCTTGGCGCCTCATAGTACTTGTGGTGGCAACTGCACTTGCGGCGCTATTGGTCTACGCACTTCTTGCTTCGGGACTCTTGGGCGTGTGGATATACGCGATTCAAACGGGCACCGCTGAGAGATCCTTATACAGCGTTCGGTTCCCTACACCGATATTCTACTTTGTCGAGATGACCTGGCCTTCAGGTGATATGCATCCGATTTCGCTTCTACTCTACGTCTTGGGTCTCTCAGGGTTAGGCTTATTCGCATACAGAAGAAAACCTGAAGACAAATTTCTTCTAATCTGGTTTATCATGGTTTACTTGGTTTTCACTCTAATACCTAATAGACACTGGCGTTACGTCACGCTGCTTTTTCCAGTCTTGGCAATTTCTGCCTCCAACC
>CAYGVV010000184.1:0-4342 GCA_964353395.1 uncultured Candidatus Bathyarchaeia archaeon
TTGACCACATATGTTGAAACATAGACTTTATTCATATTTCTGTTCACCTCCACATAGGCGCGCTAGTATCTTGTCTGGTTCAGCTATAACACTTTCCCCATACCTCTCTCCCCTACCTAAACTATCCTTTCTGTCACTTGACTTTTATTCTGAAAACTTAGCAGCGTTTGTCTATGGGAAGTGACTGTTGCCTTACTAAGCTTTGTGATGCTTGTGGCAAGCGGATTCAGGGAGCTAATTGGCATTGTCCAAACTGCGGCATTTGCTTCTGCTTTCTCTGCGGAACAGAAATCATGCTTAAACAAGGCAAACTTCCACCTGAGTGCCCCATGTGCAGCGGAAAACTCGAATAAAAGTTCAACCTGCGTTTCAGTCCTTTATACAAGGGAGCTAAGTCTTTTCCGAGGATAATAAGTAACATTAAGATTAGCTGAACGATTCACTTTTACCTACCTCTCCCACCTCTACGCCAACGTCTTTTCGAAGATAGTTTAAAACCCCTGCAAAAACATTCAAATCCCGTAAAAGAAATGGAAGCAAAAACATGTCCCAAAACATGCTATTAACCAAACCCCTGCAATCGCAGGTGCTGTTCCCCTTGAGCATGCGAAGCGTCGACGAATTATTCCCCGGCTTCGCAACTGGTGACTTCGCGGTGATTTACGGTTCGGCATCATTCCAGTATCTGACGTCTTTATTGTGCGTAAAAGCGCAGTTGCCAACCCAACTAGGCGGCTTAGCCAGCAGCATCGTGTTTATCGATGGCGGAAACACGTTCAGGCTATACCAAGTAGCTCGCCTCGCCCAGATTCATCAATTGGAGCCGAAGCAGACGCTGGACCACATTTACATTTCTCGAGCATTCACAGCATACCAGATGGTAGCGTTGATAATGGAGCGTCTGGAAGAGGCGGTTGCAAGGTTCAATGCGAAACTCGTAATTATTTCTGACCTTGCAGGGTTATTCTTGGACAAGGATATTTCAGATGAGGAAGCACGTCGAGTATTCAGCCAGGTCACGGCGTATCTTTCACGTTTTGCCCGTGAAAACCAAGTGGTATTAATTGCTACTTATCCTTCACGTCCCAACAATAGTCGCAACCTTTGCCTGCAAACGGTGACATGTGAGCGAGCAAACGTGGTCATCGCGCTGAGCCAAACGAAGTATGACCGAGAGTTCGCTTTAGAAAAACATCCACGTTTCACGCTGGGCACTGCCGAATTCCCATCCGAGAACCTAACCTTAACACAGTTCATGTAGCAAGGCGCACGTTATGGGACGAACTGTTGAATCATACCGGATGGCTTTGGAAGAGGAAATCCGACGGTGGAACGGCTTCGCTAAAGCCTTGCGCAGTGAAGACAAAGAAGCGTTCGACGCGTTGATGGATGCTTGCAGGAGCTACGCCTCAGCTGGAAGCAACGCCACGCAGCCCATACTCTTTGAACCCATGGTCCTGTCAGTATTGCTTTCTCAGCAGAAGAAGCTGCAGAGACTGGAGAAACGATTGAATGCAGTCGAGCAGCACCCCGAGCAATCATAAGCCTGTTAAAGGCTGGATTTTTGACGTTTACCCTTCGGGTCTCGGCGAAATCGCTGTTTGGATCATCGGGGCAAACGGCGAAAGAATCCGGTTAACAGACAGGTTTCAACCGAAAATCTACATTTCGGGGACGCAGGAAGACATAGAGCGTTTAGCCAGCAGCTTCTTCGCAAGCCAATTAATCGCAGAGTGGGGCTTCGCTTACAAGTATGCGCATCCAAGAGACACCGAGAAATCCCGAGTTCTGGAAGTTACGCTTAAGGACTGCAGGAAAACATCCGCTTTCTCAAACCACATTTTGAAGACGGGCGACTACATGCGCTACGAAGTGCATAACTGCGACTTGCACGGAGACAGAGCATACCTGTTCAGCCGCGACCTGTTCCCTCTCGCGCTGGTGGAAGTGGAAACTGAAAAATCAGGACTCAAGTACACACTTCACGATTCCGTAGAAAGCCTGAACTACGCTATTCCAAAATTGCGGATAATGAAGTTGACTGTGGAAGTTGACAAAGAAGGCAAAATCGCAGCCTTCAAAGACCCCATCGACAAAATACTCCTCACTCAAGCTGAAGAGCACATCAGCATTGCCATCGGTGCGGAAAAAGAAAAGCTGCTCCAACTTACGAAGGCAGTTAAGCAACTGGACCCTGATGTAATTTTGACATCTGGCGGAGACTCATACCTCTTTCCCTACCTCATTCAAAGAGCAACCCTAAACGGCGTTCTCGACAAGCTCATCTTAAGCAGAGACGACGTGCCTTTCGTTCCAAAAATAGCAGCAGGCAAAACGTTCTTCTCGTATGGGCGCACCTTCTACAGAGCGCCAACGATGCGGCTCTTCGGAAGAATCCACATAGACACACACAACACCTTCATTTTGAACGAAGCAGATTTCGAAGGCTTAATCGAGATAGCCCGAACCTGCAGGATGCCCCTGCACACTGCGTCGCGTGCTTCAATCGGCTCCAGCATGTCTTCTCTTCAGCTTTACCAAGCCATAAAGAACGACGTTCTCATTCCTCGTAACAAGAGCATACCTGAAAACTTCAAATCCGCCTATGAGCTTTTGGTCGGCGACCGCGGAGGCTTCGTTTACGAACCCCAAATTGGAATCCATGATGACATAGGCGAAGTGGATTTCACCTCGATGTATCCAACATTGATGGCGAAAAACAACATATCCGCCGAAACCGTTCTATGCAAGTGCTGCCCAGATTCGCACATACGTATCCCCGACTTGAATTATCACGTATGCGAGAAGCGCAGAGGTATCGTTCCTAAAGCCTTGGAACTCATCGTTTCCAAGCGTCAGTCTTACAAGCAGCTGAGAAACGAAACCCGCGATGACCACTTTAGAGAAGTCTATGACAAACGACAAATGGCTCTGAAATGGATACTCGTCACATGCTTTGGCTACTTAGGCTACAGGAATGCCAAGTTCGGCACCATCGACGGGCACATAGGTGTTTGTGCGTTCGGCAGGGACGCCTTTCTGAGGGCTGCGCGGATAGCGGAGACTCAGGGCTTCACGGTTGTTCACGGAATTGTCGATTCTTTGTGGCTGAAAAAGCCTAGCGCCTCAGTCCAAAGATACCTTGACTTGTGCAAAGAAATCAGCGATGCGGCTGGAGTTTCTTTAAACTTCGAAGGCCGCTACAAGTGGGTCGTTTTTCTCCCGTCCACAATGCACCCGAACATTGGTGTTCTCAACAGGTACTATGGGGTGATGGAAAATGGCAAGCTCAAAGTGCGCGGTTTAGAAGTGCGCCGCCGAGACACTCCCCGCTTCATTTATGACGCTCAGATGGACATGATTAAGGCATTGTCCCCAGCAAACAACTCCAAAGAGTACCTGGAGAAAATCCCCGATGCCCTTGACGCCGTCAAAAAAGCAAGGCAAAGACTGCTTGACGGAGAAGTACCTGTATGGGACTTGATTGTGACAAAGCATCTGTCAAAGAACCCTAAAAAATACAAGCAGAAAATAAGCCAAGTCATTGCGGCGGAACAGTTAACGCGGGAAGGCGCCGAGGTGCACGCAGGCAAAAACATACGCTTCCTCTTCACGCATGCTGAAAGCAAACGGTACGAACGCAGAGTCCGCGCAGAACAACTCATCGAAAAAGGCGTAAACGCAGACACTGAAAAATACCTGCTACTCCTCTACAACGCAGCCGCAAACCTGCTAAGCTCCGCAGGCTACACTCCAAGAAAAATCTACGATGCAGTTAGAGGACATACAACAAAAGGCATCTTAGAGTACTAAAGAAAAAAAACGCACCCCAGAAAATCAAACCCAAATTCACCCAGTCGACTCCGCTCTTAATTTCCTTGAAGCTATTCAATCTGCCATAGAAACTGCGTGTGTAGCCACGACAAGGAAGACTTTGCTTTGTTTTAAATGACTTATGCCAAAAGTGTTAGATAGTTGATAGTGGTAACTATGAAGAGGGAAATTGTGTCGCTTATTCCAGCGTTTGAGTTAGGCGTGTGGAACGCTTGGATTTTCATTCTCCCTATCATAATTATTTCCATTTTTAGTTCCAAAATATTTGGTAAAAGGGGCTCTGGAGAGGAATCAGGTCTTATAAAGAAGAACAAAATACTAAGTATAATATATCTTTCAATTTTCATTGCTTCATACGCTTATGCCATATTCTTGCCGCTAAAAATAGGCACCATCTGGTTCTATGTTGGCTTACTCTTTTACTTGCTGGGCATGTTTATTGAGAACTTGGCAATGCAGAGTTTTTATACTACTACTGTGGAAAAACCAGTCACTAAAGGAGTCTATA
>CAYGVV010000185.1:0-4272 GCA_964353395.1 uncultured Candidatus Bathyarchaeia archaeon
CTCCTATGCTTTCCTTCCGCTTCACGACATCTCTGAGTCTGAGCGCTGCTAGAAGAGCAAGCATGCCGATTGCGCTGTAAAGCGCGAGCCATTTTGTGGAGAAACCCAGCGCGAAAAATATGACCGCAAAGAACAGAGGAAGAACAGAAGTTTTCCACCCCTTCTTGACAACATTCACGAAGTATATCAAAAAGAAAAGCTGCGACAACAGCGAAAAGAACACTACATAGGTATCTGCTGTTGCCATCCGCGCCATTGTGAAGTGCATGAAATCGAACGTGAGCAGGAAAGCTGAGGAGAAAGCACCGATCCAAGTGCCGAAGAGCTTCTTGCCCAACAGATACATCACCGGTATCATTAACGTGCCAAACAAGACGCCTGTTATTCGTAATCCAAAAGGGCTGGAACCAAAAACTGATATTCCACAAGCAAGTATTAGTTTTCCAAGAGGCGGATGAGTCCTCTCATATGGTGCTTGGAGCCTCAGGTAGTCTTGCGCAGCCCTAATGAAATAGAACTCGTCGAAATAAGTTTCTGAAAAATACGTGGGAGGACATTGCACCAAAGCCTGTTCATCAACCAGCTTTGACAGATTCGGGTCAGAAACGTTTTCGCTTGCAATTGCGTTGATTGAGACTTGCTGGTTATTCTGGTTGAGGACGGCAATCTCGACAAATTCGATAAATGGATGCGGCAGCGCATCAGAAGGGCTGGGTACAGACCAATAGAACTGGGGTCTGGAATCATAAAGCCCAGGCTGAATGTCAAACTGCAAATACTGCGTATTACTGTTAACGTCGAGTTTTTGCCAATTATACCAAAGGTTATAAGCGTCAAATGTGGCTGCTCTACTGTAACTCCAGTTTCCGGGGGAACCAGTATAGACTCTAACCGTGACATTGCCTCTCTGAACCAGAAAGTAAACGGCACCGATGCTTTCGTTCCTGCCAAGGTCAAGGTAGAAACTCTTGTTTTCGCTTGTTTGCCAAGTTGTCAGCGGAGACTGTGCGAGTCCGAGGTTCCAAGTGGCTACTGAAAAGAAGATGACTGCAAGCACTGTAATTGCCAGCAAGTCCCGCTTGTCTAACTGCATTATCCGCTTCCTTCTCCTGACGCATTCACCTGAGTCCCATTTTGGCTGGGGGTTAACCACCTTTTGCCCCACAGCTCTCTCAGCATCAACATTAGCACATAAAAGAACGCTATTGAATTAATCAAGCTTACTGCAAAAACCACAGGGTCACCAGCTTGAATGAATTGATCTTCAAACTTAGGTTGATTGAGGAAGCTTAAGACATACGCTTGATTGATCAGCAAAGTGGCGCTTAAGACCACGTAGATCACCCTTGTTTTCTTGAGAAATGGAAACATCAACGCCAGCACGCTCATGGCTGGAAAGAGATAACGCTCGTGCATCCGCGTCGGAAGCATGAAGAAACTGAAAAACAGGACAAAAGCTGCGAACATCACCAACATCTCATCAGAAACTCCGAAACGTTTGTGGACAAAATACAAAGTGAAAACCGCCATTGCAGCGAACATTACCCAGCCTACGACGTAAGGGTTTACGAAAAGGAAGCCTTGCGTATCTGGTTGCCACATACCACCGAAGCCCCAAAGGTTAAACGCGTTTATTGTGGTTGCTTGATACATGCCATACGCTCCAAAGTAGATCTTGCTCAAGAAACTAACGGGGTTGCCACCAACCCACTCAAAAGGAAGTATGACCGCAAAGACAGTTGCAATCGCCGTGAGTATTGAAGTGAACAGACCGCGCCAATTGTACTTTCTATAGATCAAGAACACCATTAGTGGAGCTAAGGCTATGCTCTGCGGCTTCGTCAAAACGCCCAGCATGAAAGCCACAGTGGCCAGTTTAGGTTTTGATGAGGAAATCAGGAAAAGCGAGAGGATTAGGAAAAATGTGTATATTGCGTCGAACTGACCCCAAACTGCTGCATTGAATATAACGGCTGGGTTAAACGCGTAGAGAGATGCGGCTAAAAACGCCATCCTAAAGGTTAAGCGCTTCCGCACGAAAGCAAAAATTAGAAACGCTGTTGCCATGTCGAAGAGGTTTGGAGGCAACTTAACGTACGCCATGAAACTAGTTCCGGAAAGCGATAGAGCGCTGGATAATGAACCGAAAGCCCAAAAAATGTAGACGTTAAAAGGCGGATAATCAACCCAACCCTGAGTAGCGTACACAAAGCTGTAGAAACTTCGTGGACCAATTGAGGCTGCAGTGTTGAACCAGTACTCAAAAGTGCCTGTATCGTTTTTATAACCTGGAATAGGGAAGAAAACTAACCTAACCAAGAAGGCGAGGAAAAGCAGGGCTAAAACGATTGCTATTTCGCGCTTTTTCCAGGGTAGTTTAATCGCGATTTCCCCTCTTGAAACCCTAATTCAGACAATCTTGAAATAAAAGGTTTCTTTAAAAACCCAATTAAGCACTCGTATATGTGACGAGACTGTGCACATTGCAGATTTTAAGGATTTGACAAAGAGCTGTTATAAGAAAGCGTGACTTCGTATACTAGCAAGTTGCCTTGCGAGTAAACGGGTTTTAGCCAATCCACGCTGCCAAACCTCGAAACACAACCTGGATATTTGCTCTCTTCTTCTGCGCCAACGTAAACGTACTTCACGTCATATGTCCCAACGACTTCTCGCAGGTCAGCTTCGGTGCCGTTGTATGCCCTGTCGATGTCATGATCTCTCGCCGTAACATTAGCATAAGGAATTCCGTGACCGTAGGGCCAATTCACGTAAGACGAGACCCTTAATCGACCGCCAATCATCGTCGGTGGGCAATGAATGGAAGAGGACGCTAAGAACACGGATCCTTGTTCGGTGTTGTCTCGAACCCACATACCCAAATTGTATTCATCCCAACTTGCCGCCGAATAGTTTGTTTCAACATTGTAAATGATGACGCTTGCTGACGACAACACGCAAAGCAAAATCAAACCAACCGCAAAGACTTTCCTGATTCTAGCCAAGACTAAGCCTGCTAAAACGGCAATCGGAACCCAAGCAAAAATGAAGAACTTATACATGTCCCACGCATTAGGCGTTAACGAAATGAAATTAGGAATGAGAAAAAGAATGATGAAGACAACTGCCAAAAGCTTTTCCTTACTCCTCCTAAAGAAAATTAGGGAGCCGAGAGAAATCAGGAAGGGAATTCCGAGGTTCGCAACATAGTACACGACAGGATTCCCCTGCACAAAATTCAAAGCCCAAAGAGGCGCCAACGAAAACACAAGCGTTGAACTTCCTGTAACTATGAAGGGCAACGCGATAACGGCGGACACCAAAAAGTACAGGTGTGACCACTTGAAATTCTTAAGGTTCAGCAAAACGCTGAAGAAGAAGGCAACGTAGGCGCAAAGGAAAGAGAAAACGTGAAAAGGAAACACCAAACCCGTAATGATACCGGCTAGCACTATCCGCTTTTTGTCATCCATTCCCCTCAAAAGCGCCAAAACCAGCGCGAACACTGGCAAACCCACCAACATCGGCCTCTGCTGCAGCAAATTATCAAATATCTGCGGCAAGCCAAAAAAACCACCATACTCCCACGAATTCTGCGAGGCACTGAATTGCCCGTTAGCTAAGGCTGAGAAAAGCCCGAAATAACTGAAACCCCAACCGAACGTGGCTATGACCGTTGCGATTATGGCTACGCGTCTTCCGTTTCCCCTTGCCAAAGCGTAAACCGCCAAAGCGAAGATGAGAATAAACACCGCATCCAAAAAAGGCACGAGCTTGGGAAGGAAACCGAAGACTTTCTCAACAATAGCCGTGTGAAAATCAACAAAGTAATGATAACTCATCTTTTCCCCGGAAAAATACGGCATTTGCGGGGGGAAATTGCCGTTGTTTATGCTTTCAATTATTTCATAATGCAGTGGGGTATCTTGCCAGTTTGAACCCGTTATGACTATTCCGTAATCGTTCTCATACCACACGCTCCTGAAAAGGACAACCAAACAAAGAACAAATATCAGAAGAAAAACTGCTGCGTTCGCTTTGCTAAACCGCTTGATTCTGGAAAAACTTCCGAAAGGACGCACGTCTCGTTTTCGCGAAAGCACTATCACATAGATTGCGGTCAAAACAAGAAAAGAAACAAGGATAATATCCCTAGAGTAACCGAAAAGCAAAGACAAATAATACGTTAACTGAGTTGATACCAAAACACTAATTATGGGAACAAACGCCAAGATTTCGTAGGATTTTAACTTAAAAAACCTTGAAAAAATC
>CAYGVV010000186.1:0-4265 GCA_964353395.1 uncultured Candidatus Bathyarchaeia archaeon
TTCCAGAAAGAACGTTGAATCTTCCATAAGTAGACGCGCGCTCTCTCGAAGAAAGTTTGATTAGAACCCAGCAAGAATATTCTATGTTGTTCATAACAAGAGCAGCTATTGGCTATGAAAAGGCGTAGAATACTGTGTGTTGGATTAAATTTTAATCTTTAATGTTTGTCTCGCTCGATATTTCTCTGTCTCCAAAATATCCAAGAGATGCTTCGTGATGGATACAGCATCAGACAAAGTAAACGAAGAATTAATTTTGCTAACAGCCGATATGAACAATGCTTGATGGTCTGGTAGGACATGAGAAGCCACCTGCATCAGGTCGCCGAATTTTACCGCAAACGCAGAATTATATGCCAGAAGTGAATGCCCCTTGGGTGTCTCCTTTAGAAACAGCTTAGCCATCTTTTCAAGCTTTTCCAAGTCCATTTGTTTTTGTCCCCATTGAATCTATTAACTGGTTATAAATAAGGGCTTATCACTACGTTATTTTTTTCACACCTGAATTTACCCTTGCTTCCTGAAACTAACCTGAAACTAACCTGAAACATAGCCAGCTTACAGAATAGAGCAAATGTGGTGGTGGATAAAAGTTTTATGATTTCTCCCCATCTCGTCGCAGTCGTTAATTTTTTTGTTTGATTAAATTTTAAACCAACCCAACCCCAACCCAAGAGACTGCGCAGGAAAACAGGTCAAAGTATTATTGCAGGTATTGTGGTGGTGAGAACAAGACAGATGCATTCTTCTGTGAAAAGTGCGGAAAGCAACTGAGATAAAGCATTCTACTTGGAAAAGTAGTTATCCTTCTATACGAGAAATGCAAAAGCGTATAGCTGAACCAAAGACAATAATCAGAATAATTCTGAGAAGAGGCTAATCTCAGTTAGATGTTCCTATGTTAGATGGCACATCATAGGTGTAGTCCCTAAAGTAACTCCTAACCAAGTAGTAACCAGCTACAATAATCACAACAAAAATAATTATGACAAAGACTAACGCATACAAATTCATACAAAGTCACAAAGATACAAATCCCTATCTGAGTACTTAACCTTGACTCGCTTTCTGTTCCGTTTATCTTGAAATGTTTGTGAAATGAAAAAATAGTTATAGTTAGTTAGATAATTGATGTTGGTGTTGACGTTGCCTAAAATTGAATTTGGTTATCCGCGCCTTTATTCTGTCAAGAAGAAGAGAAAGTGGATGCTAGAAGGCGTAGCTTTTGTTGAAGGCTTCGATAAAGCAGTAAGCTTTGTTTTTCATTCAGGGCATTCTGGTAATCTTAGTTTGGAATTAGAGGATTTGTATCAAGCTAAAGATGTATATAATCTCTTCAAAGGCTTCCTTATAGACATCAGTTTTGAATCAGGGCTGAGCAAATCCTTCTCAAAGTTATATTCAGAGTGGAATGGTGTGGATGATAGAGAGGAGATTCTCCAAAGATTAGAGAAGGCTATGGGCTCAAACTGGAGTAATGCTTTCTTAACTATACTCTCTGTTTATGATAAATAGGAAAGTTTTCTATTCGTTAGCAATCTACACATCTATGGAATGTTTGGGAAGTGAAAAAAGGAAAGCTAACTAGATTTTTTTAAGGATAGAAACTTTACTGATTTAATTAGTGTCCAAGAGATTGTAAAATTACATAACCGTTCTGTTCTCTCATTGCTAAGTTGTGCTTCTTAATTATGCCGTTCAGGATGTCCCTTGAACAGCTGTCTAATTCACATTTCATTTTTATCTGATAACCACCAGTGAATATGTGAGATACCTGCGAGCCATCCAAGGAAACACAGCTTACAGTCACTGATTCCTTACAGGCATCATAAAACTCGTGTAGCACAACTAAGGCTTCTGATTTATTCATAAGTAGTGCTACATCTTTAACAAGTTGTACTAATAATTTGTGCAGAACTTTGAGGCACCAAGGCATATTACAAGAAAACACTAAGAAAGCAAAGTTTTCTCTAAGTCTTCTTCAATAGATAGAACTTTACTACAATTTTCTTGGAATGCTTGTGAAGTGAAAACAAAAGAGGAAATAAAAACTTAAGCTGTGGCTTGTTTATTAGCTTGGCTAATGGATGAGGTTGGCGAACTTTGCTGCTCAAGGAGAAAGGAGAAAGGCTTACCCTACCCTCAGGGAGTAGGAATATACATCCTAATTCCCTAAACACGATTTTTGCTGAGGAGCCAAAACTATTGACTTGACTTATTTTTGCTACTGCATGTTTGGCACATTCTCTGCAAAAAACGTCCAAACTTCTTAGGCTCAAAAATACAGCCACAACTAATGCATTTAGCTCTTGTTATTGGCTTGGGCTGCAGAGCTTTCAAGCGCTTTTCAATCTCACTTTTTACTTTAAGGTCATTTTCACTTCTGAGAGCATTAGTCAGAAGTTCAATGGCTATTTGACTGCTTTCTTTTCCATAGATTTTAAGAAACTTGTTGCTTGGTTTACATTCTCTTTCAAGTTTTTTTGGCAAACGGCAAACAAAATTCAAAGGATAACTTCCTGCCTTATCCAAATCAACTACTGCAAAAAAGACTTCTTCCGTAGACCCTGAAGTTCTGTTCCTCATGTATTTCTTTGAAACTGAAAGCTTCAATTTCATGGCAATCACACAAGATAGATGAAACAAGCAGTCTAGCCAACTAAACTGACTGTTGATTACCACTAAAGTGCGTCATGCCTTAAAACAGTTTAGCAACGCCAACGAGTTCTTTGGTTAAAATCTATTTCTAAAACTTGGAATGTTTGAGAAATGAAAAAACATAATAGCTGAACCAAAGACAATAATCAGGATAACAAATTGATGGAGCTAAGGCAGTTTGCCTTAAATCAACGCTGATTCAAGAATATGTTGAGGCGACTTAAAATGAATTGTGCATGTGGCGAGCCTGCAAACGTCTGGGAAGGCAACAAGGTAGAGTGCATTGGATGTTATCTTAAACGGGTTCGAGGAAACAACTAACAGGATTTCCCATCTCACATTTGACTGCTCTTTTGCCTTAATTTCACCTATGACTCTTTGTTTTCTAGTGGATGAAGAAACTCTGAAGTAACCTCAACCAAGTTGATCTCTCCCTTAAGAAGGCAGTTCACCATAACATCATGTTTTTCATCACCTATTTTTGCTCCAGTTGAAAGAACCATGTCTGGCAGAATGACTGAAGGACTTGAAAAAATCAAGAACTGCTCTATTTGAGAGCAAATAACCTTTCTTCCAGAAACCAACAAAGGCATATTATTGTTATAGGGTTGCACATAATGGGCAATCAATTCTTCATATGAACAATTGAAGTAACGAAAACGTCTCACATTCTTCTTGTAGCCAACATAGTACTTGATAGCCAAAAGATAGTATGCCATTCTAATCTCATTACACATAGGCTATAATTAGCACAAAAACTTTGTGCACTTCTCTTTTGAAATGTACGTCTTAGGATATTATCCTCTGGATGCGTACGCCCTACCGAAAAAGAGCATTATGAAATGGAATTTCTATTTTAGGGAATGAAGAGCATTGCTGAATTCTTACAGAGACAGATGCCTCTCTGAGAGATTGATTTCTAACTGACAAAAAAGCTACTGAAAAGTCGTTTTTTTTGATTAAATTTTAATCCCCTCTCTCTCTTTTCACCTCTGCTTCCAGTCCTTTTTTGCTTTGTTTTTCGATTGGTTTATTTTTTTTATTGTTTCGTTTTTCGCTTTCTTTTTCGCTTTGTTTTTTATTTTGATTGCCCCTCCTGCACTATCAAGCTGTCCCGCGCCCCTTATCCGTTTTGCCTCCCGCATCCTCGATTTGTCTGAAATGCGCTCCGCTTAAATCCAGATTACGATGTGTGCACTCAATGGCTTCTTCTACGTTAGACACTTGTAAGAGACAAAAACACTGCTCTGCCTTTCAGCGTCAATACGGCTACTCTCACCTTTTTGCGCACTTATGAGGAAGATTGTCAGTTCTCATTTGCTTCTTTTTTTGTTCCTTTTCTCTCTGCAATCTCTTTTGACGCTCAAAATCTGTATTCTTCTGTTTCCGTTTTGAAACGCTCATTTGTCCACCTTAGTAAACAACAAACAACACGTATTCTAAAGCGTTGCTCTTTTTTTGGGTTTTGGGGGATTAAATTTTAATGCCCACACACACTTAAATTTTAATTTCAATAGTCTTAAATCTGCAAAGCATAGAAAGTGAACTGAGCGATTATGAAATGTCCTGCTTGCGGTCAAATGCTTAAACGAATAGAGGGTGTATGC
>CAYGVV010000187.1:0-4239 GCA_964353395.1 uncultured Candidatus Bathyarchaeia archaeon
TAGTCTTTTCCGAGCAGCTAGTCCGCAACGCTTCTAACTCAAACTCGGTTCTATAACTCTCCGTGAGCACATCAGTTCCGCGAACCAAACTGCCACAACTACGAATTTTCCTGCAAAGCAATACCCACAATAGCATATATTTCAGAAAAGCCTATAGGGTTAAAAGTTAAAGCTTACCTGAAAACTGGAGTGGTTGAGCACGGTGAAACCTTGGCACGCACTGAAACCCGAAGAGGCACTGGAAGAGCTAAAAGTTAACGAGAAAGGATTAAGTCAGGAAGAAGCGCAAACACGTCTCACCACATACGGCTTTAACGAGTTGAAGAAGAAAAAAGGCAAATCCCCCATCAAACTCTTCCTGTCTCAGTTCACTGATGTTCTCATGATAATTCTGCTCATCGCCATGTTTCTCTCATTGGGTCTTGGCATATACGAAAATTCGATAGAAGAAATCTACAGCACAATTATCATCTTCGCTATAGTCATCGCCAGTGCAGCACTAGGCTTCACACAGGAATACCGTTCAGAAAAAGCCGTAGACGCTCTCAAACGAATGGCAGCTCCAACCGCCATTGCCTTGCGGAACGGAAAAGAAGAAAGAATACCCGCCAACCAACTCGTGCCAGGAGACGTAATTCTCCTATACACTGGCGACAAAGTTCCCGCAGACGCCAGACTCATCGAAGCGCACAACCTGAAACTCGATGAAGCAGCGTTAACCGGAGAATCCGCGCCAGTAGAAAAAATCACCACTCCAATTGCCGAAGAAACCTCGCTCAACGACAGACGCAACATGGTCTTCACGGGAACAATAGTTGCCTACGGAAGAGCAAAAGCCGCAGTCACCACAACCGGCATGAGCACGGAATTCGGCAAAATCGCCGAAATGGTCCAAACAACCACCCAAGAACAAACGCCGCTGGAAAGACGAATGGCAAGCGTAGGCAAATGGATAGGCATACTTGCAGTAGTAGTCTGCATTGGCGTAGCAACAGTAGGAATCGTCATAGAAAACCGCCCAATACTTGACATGATTCTTTGGGCAGTCAGCCTCGCAGTCGCAGCCGTTCCAGAAGCACTCCCAGCAATCGTGACTGGCGCACTCGCAATAGGCATGTACCGCATGGCGAAAGTCAACACCATCGTCAAAAGACTCCCAGCCGTTGAAACTTTAGGATGCACAAGCGTCATCTGCTCAGACAAAACGGGAACCATGACGAAAGGCGAAATGACCGTGCAACGCGTGTACGTTAACGACAGTGCCCTCAAAGTCACTGGAATCGGCTACGCTCCCGAAGGAGAATTCCTCTTTGAAGATAAAAAAATCAGCCCAGATGAACAATTAAGAACTCTCCTGAGAGTCGCCACTCTATGCAACGACTCCAACCTCGAAAAAGACACGCAAACGGAAAAGTGGATAATCAAAGGCGACCCAACAGAAGGAGCATTAGTAGTCGCAGCAGCAAAAGCAGGCATCTGGAAAGAAGAACTAGACAAACAAGAGCCGCGAATAGCCGAAATCCCCTTCTCTTCCGAAAGAAAACGCATGACCACCATACATCTTACAGGCAACAAGAAAATGGCTTACATGAAAGGCGCTCCAGAAATAGTCCTGCAAAAATGCACACACATACTTCTGAACAGCAAAGTACAAAAACTAACCAAAGACAGCCAAACTAAGCTGTTGAAAGTCACAGAAGCAATGGCGTTGCAGGCGCTGCGGAACTTGGGCTTCGCCTACAAAGAACTACCTGAAAAAGCAGACAAATTCGACGAGGAAATGGAAGCAGGCTTCATTTTTGTCGGCGTCATGGGCATGATTGATCCACCACGCAGCGAAGTGAAAGACGCCATAAACCTTTGCCGAAGCGCAGGGATACGCGTGGTAATGATAACAGGCGACCACAAACTCACCGCAACCGCAGTGGCGAAAGAACTGAACATGCTAGGCGAAGACGAAGAAGGCAAAGTGCTCACAGGCGCAGAACTCGAAGAGCTAAGCGACGAACAATTGGCGGAAAGGGTTGAAAACATCGTAATCTACGCAAGAGTCTCACCTGAGCACAAGATGCGCATCGTCAAAGCCTGGAAAGCCAAAGACCAAATAGTCGCCATGACAGGTGATGGAGTGAATGATGCCCCAGCGTTGAAGATGGCGGATATCGGCGTTTCCATGGGTATTACAGGCACGGAAGTGACTAAAGAAGCGTCAGACATGGTTTTGGCAGACGACAACTTCGCGTCCATAGTGAAAGCCGTCAAAGAAGGCCGCGAAATCTACGACAACATCAAGAAGTACCTGACTTACCTGCTGCAGTGTAACATCATGGAAATCCTCGTCATGTTCATTGCCGTCGTTAGCGTGCCATACTTAGCCAGAGTTTTCTCTCCAAGCTCAAACCTTGACGCCATAAATAACGCTGCAATAGCGTTGACGGCGGTGCAGATTCTCTGGACTAACTTGGTGACGGACGGTTTGCCCGCCATAGCGTTAGGTGTGGATCCAGGTGATCCAGACTTGATGCAGCGCAAGCCCAGAAAACCCAAAGAAAGCATATTCACAAGAGACGTCAAAGTCTACCTAACTGCAATGCCCATCTTAATGACATCGCTGCTGCTGTTGGGGTATTTCTACCACCAGCCTTGGCTAGGAGAGTTTCAGCTGTTGGAAGCTAGGACACAACTGTTGACCGCCATGATAATGATTGAATTAATCGTGGCTGTTTCGGCGCGCTCGTTTAAGTATCCCGTGTTCAAGGTGGGTGTGTTCAAGAACAAGTTTCTGTGGTATGCGATAATTTCGTCCTTTGCGTTGCAGCTGTTTGTGCTTTACACTCCTGGTGTTCAAGGCGTATTTGGTGTGCATTCGCCTGAACTTGTGGATTGGGCAATTGCTGTGTTGTTCGCTGCCATCGTGTTCAGTGTGTTGGAGATAGGTAAGTACGTGGCGTATAAAAGAAGAAAAGCCTGATGCTACCAGAAAGGTTATATGCTGAAAACGCTGAGAAGCGGTCTAAAACGGCTAAAACGGATACGATGTGGATAGAATGAGTGAGAAATTGGCTAATCCTGCACCGCTTGGACTATTAGGCTTCGGTTTAACCACTGTGCTGCTGAATTTGCACAATGAGGGTCTTTTTCCTACTGTCGACACGATGATTCTTGCAATGGGCTTGGCTTACGGTGGACTTGCGCAGGTAATAGTTGGAATAATGGAGTTCAGGAAAGGCAACACTTTCGGCACTGTAGCGTTTACGTCTTACGGGCTTTTCTGGTGGTCTCTAGTGCTGCTTTTGGTCTTGCCAAATACGTCTCTCTTCGCTGGACTTAAAACTCCAACGGAAACGGCTATGGCTGCGTACTTCTTCATGTGGGGACTGTTCACGTTTGCCATGTTCTTTGGGACACTGAAGAAAAACCGAGCATTGCAGTTTGTGTTCATGAGCTTGGCGATTCTGTTCTTCCTTCTGGTGGCAAGAGAATTGACAGCGAATCAAGTGCTCTTTGGCAACGTTACATTAAACACGGTGCTTGGTGTTGAAGGCGTAATCTGCGGCTTAAGCGCGGTTTACCTAGCAATTGCGGATGTGCTGAATGAAACGTATGGAAAGACAGTGCTACCAATCTGCCCCATAAAGTAGAAAAGCTAAAAACTCCTTCTTTTTTATTCTTTCTTAAACTTCTCGGCGAAACCAAAGTTTGGCTGTTGCAGTGGTTGAGTTCTCTAGTGCTCGGAACAGTCTATAGCCCCCTTATATATAGTATAAATAGTCGGTTACGTTCTCTTCGAGTTTGCTTGTGTTGTTTTGTGTGTGTTTGTTTGGCTTGAATGATTTTTTTCATTCGACATGACTGTGTAGTTTCTATGGCAGAAACAATAGCCTCGAGAAAATAAAGAGATAGAGCATGGCAGAAAGGTGGAAAACATGAAGAAAAACAAACCTGAAAGAGAACCCACTGAGGAAATAGACCTCTTGGACAACATGCTCTCTAGCTTAGTTGACCTATTGATTGAGAAGGGTATCATTACAGCAGAAGAAGAGTATGAAAAACGGATTAAAGAGAAAGTTAAGCTGAAATAGACTATTACTAAGGTGTTAGAGTAGTCGGCACGGTTTTTCTGACTTTTTCTAAAAGAGTCTTGGTTATTTCAGTTCTGTCAGAACACGCCATGTACAATTCGTCATGTATGGCGGTATTGCCCATTCTAAGGTAATACACATGAGTTAGAATTTGTGC
>CAYGVV010000188.1:0-4236 GCA_964353395.1 uncultured Candidatus Bathyarchaeia archaeon
GTGATTTTGAACTTAGCCGTGTTTTCGTCCAGGACCATGCCGCAGACTGGGTCTCTAAACATTTTCTTGGGTCTTGACCTCAAAAAAAGAGTGGGGTTTCCGCCTATTATGGTTAGTGGTTTAATAGAAGCCCTTAACGGGCGAGTCTTCATCAGTTGTCGATCTGATTTCTTCTATTGTGGTTTTGGTGAGGGCTTTGATGTTGTTGAAGTCACTGAGTTCTCCGTAGCTTACGAGGGTTATGGCTGTGCCTTCGAGTCCCATCCTGGCGGTTCTGCCTATGCGGTGGAAGTACACTAGTGGGTCCATGGGTACGTCGTAGTTGATTATGTGTGTTATGCCTTGGATGTCTAAGCCTCTGGCGGCGACGTCGGTGGCGATTAGCAGGTTTAGTCTTCCGCTTCGGAAGTCGTTGATGGCGCGGTCTCTTTGCGGTTGCGTGTAGCCTGCGTGTAGCGCTTGTACTCTGCATCCTTTTCTTTCCAGTTGATCTGCGAGTCTGCTTGTGTCTCTGCGTGTTCTGCAGAATACTATGGCTTTGTCCACGTGGTCTTCGTGCAGGATGCTGCAGAGGGTTTCAAATTTGCTGTTTTGGTTGACTACGGTGTAATACTGTTTCATCTGTGTTAGTGCGATTTCGTCTTTGCTTACGAGGATTTTCACTGGGTTTTTCATGTATCTGTTGCAGACGCTCATGACTGTTTGGTCTATGGTTGCGCTGAATAGGCTTGTCTGCCTGTTGGCTGGTGTTTTGGAAAGTATGTATCCGATGTCTTCTATGAATCCCATGTCGAGCATGCGGTCGGCTTCGTCGAGGACTAATACTTTCACGTTGGCTAGGTTTAGTACGCGCCTTTCTAGGAGGTCGATTACTCTGCCTGGTGTGCCTACGACGATTTGGGCGCCGTTTTCTAGTTCGCGGATTTGCCTTTCGATTGAGGTTCCGCCGTAAACTGGCAAGACTCTGAGTTTCGCGTATTTCGCGAAGCAAGCCATGTGCTGTGCGACTTGCACGGCGAGTTCGCGTGTGGGCACCAGAACTAAGCCTTGAACTTTTCTGAGTTGAGGGTCTAAGCGTTCAACCATCGGGACTCCGAAGGCTGCGGTTTTTCCTGTTCCTGTTTGCGCTTGCCCGATGACGTCTTTGCCTTCGAGCAGCGGCATCATCGCCTGAGCTTGGATGGGGAAAAGAGTTTCGTATCCAAGTTCTTCTATGCTTCTTTGGACCTGCGCACTTAAAGGTAGGTCCTTGAATGATTGCATTTCTAACATATCTTTGTTTTTTCTCCTGCCACAGAATTTTCATGCATCTTTTCAAAAGCTGCTTTCAGGAGCTTCGTTGTGTTACATGAGTTATTGTGACGTAGCATGATGTCGTGAGTTCGCATATAAAAAGGTTTAGCATGTAGCAGGACTGACGGACCAAACTGCGGGGTTCTTTTCTTGTTTAGCGGTTGAATTGTGGTTCGGAAAAAGGCGTGAGCGTGGTTGGCTGTGGCTTTTGCCGGTGTTTCCGGGAACTTCAAGGGTGAACTTGCTTGTGTATTGCAGAGGGTGACGTATTACCGAAATTGACACGTAACCTGAAACGGAATCAACCATTAAAAACACATCGGAGACTGTGAAGTATCAGGAGACGAGACAATTATGCAAGGAACCGTTGCAGCTTTACTCTTACTCACTTCGGCAGTTATTCTCACCTGCGTAGTCGTAGGCTTCGCTGTCACCGTATTTGAGCAGACGCTGCAGACCACGAACAATCCTCAACTGGACCGACTCAAAGATATGCAGCGTTCGCTTCTCAACGAGACGGATAGCCTGTTTAACCAGACACAAATGCCGCCTGCGAATCCAACGCAACCTTAACCATTCGTTGAATGCCGTCGTCATAGTTGAGGAGACGCTTCAAACCACAAACTCAACACCGCCACCATAACTCCTCGGGTTAGCGGATAACTGTGCCCATTTTCCAGAAAGGTTTATGTGGGCAGATATAGTATATTCTTGTGGGTGAACGATTGTGGGAAAAGCAAGGATGGATGAACGGGGCAGGATTTTGATTCCTTTAAATGAGCGGGAGAAACTTGGTTTGAAGGCGGGAACCGAGTTTGAGTTGGTTCGGGAGGATGGCGTTTTGGTTTTGAGGCCTATTGTTCCTGAGCCTGTGCGTGTTGACGCTAGGCATCGGAAGTGGGGAAAGGAAGCGTTTTTGGATTCGGGAGAGGCGACGTTTGGCGAGTAGCGCTGGTAGCGTTGAGAAGCGGGTTCTTGATGTTAATGTTTTGGCTGTTTTCCTTGTGAAGGGGCATCCGGGGTTTGAATATGTTTCTCCTGTTGTAGAGGCTGGCTTGAGAGGCGCTTATGTCCCGCTTGTAATGGATGTTTTGCCTATGAGGGCTTTTTGGATCATGACGCGTCGGTGGGGTCTTCCCGAAAAGGTGAGCGCTGCGGCGGTTGAGCATTTTGTCAAGGCGTATGATAGACCGCGTTACCTCTGTTTGAAGCGGGAGAGTATTCTTGAGGGGTTCAGGTTGGCTGAAGAGTTGAGGCATGATGTGTTTGACTGCATGTACCTCGCGCTGGCGCAGCAAGAAAAGGCGAAGGGAATTGTGACGACGGACACGGATTTTGAGAAACTCTGCAAGCAGGCAGGCTTGGAGTACATTAATCCGGTGCCGAAAGAAGTGTTGAAACGCTTCAAAGAACAAAACAAGTAACGCGGAAGGCAAAGCCACACTAGGCAGGAAAGTGATAGTCAGCTACGACCAAAAAGGAAAATTAGCCGCGGTGGAAATAACAGACATAACAACGCTCTAGAAGTAACGGTGAATGGCTTGCGAGAAAAGCAAAGAGACGATGTTGGGCGAAAGACTTGCGAATTTTACGCGATGCTTTCAAAGCGCAGCGAGGAAGCGAAGAAACAGCCTGAAAACCTCGTTCCACTAGAAGACGCAGTTTAATTCTTCTGTAACACGCAAATCGTCACCTTCACCGGGCACAGGAAAAACTTGTACGATGACTTCTCAAAAATGCTCTAAAACGCATGAAAGTATGTGAAATCATTCGCGTATTCTTAGGAATTGGATGTTGAGTTCTCTGAATTCTTTGTCGCTGCCAACCACAAGCTTCGATTTGCACGATTGCGCTGTGGCAACGGCGAAGGCGTCTGCAAGCGATAGGGAATGTTTGCTTTTGATTTTTGCGGCTTCCCGCCACAAGCCGTCATCCTCGATAGGGACAACTTTTAGTCCGTAGAGGCGCAGGTTTCTCTGCTTCTCCTCCGCCAGCTCAGGGTCCACTCGGCACAGGATGTAGTAAATCTCGGTCAAGTTGAGTACGTTTATGTAGCCTTCTGCTTCGCCCCGCTGAACTCTATCCAAGCAGTCGCGGACTATCTCTGCGCCCTTTTCATACAAGTACAAAGCCAAGATTGGCTCAGAATCGAACGTTAGCCGCTCCAACTCGCTTCTCCCGCTCCCTATCCTTCGCTATTTCTTCTTTTCTGGCTTCGTCTAAGAGTTGCTTGGCAGTTTTTCCCTTAAATATCGCTTTCAAAGAACCCAAATCGTCACTTGGCGAAGGCAACGGCTTAAGCACAATCCCACATTCATTTTCTTCTATTATGACTTTGTCTTTGATGCCGTACTTCTGGCGGAGACGCTTAGGTATGGTTGCTTGCCCTTTCTTCGTGACAGACACAACTTCAACCAACACGATTCACCAGTAATACCATAAACAAAAGTAATACTTAAAACTAACGCCTTACTTTCCATATTTGTCCCTACGAATAGGAAAACCGCGTGGTTCACCATGCGACAGGAAAAACAAAACAACAACCACAAAACAAACATTATTAAATAAAAAATCCGCTCAAATATTTTGTATGATGACCAGCCATGAAGGAAGTGTTGAGTCAGGTTAAGGGTTTAGTTGCCGGTGACCTCGTGCTTGTGGAGTGGTGCGACACCAGCATCGGCAAGAGTCTCAGTAACGGTTTGAGCGGCATAGACGTGCCCGTGAAGAGTCAGACAATAGAATAAGAGCGCTGAGTGAACCTACATTGGCTCTCTTCAATTTTCTTTAGGCTATTGTTTCTGCCACAAAAACCAAGCATTCATGCTGAATGAAAGAAACAAAACAGCCCAAACAAACACACACAAAACAACACAAACCAATTTGAAGAAAATATAACTCACTTTTCTGCCTATATATAAGGGGGCTATAGTCTTTTCCGAG
>CAYGVV010000189.1:0-4229 GCA_964353395.1 uncultured Candidatus Bathyarchaeia archaeon
CAAATAATCAAGCAGTACGTGAAACAAAACGGCGTCACCGTCCTCCTCAGCAGCCACAACATGCTCGAAGTCGAATACCTCTGCGACCGCATAGCACTAATCCACAAAGGCAAAATCATCCTCGAAGGCACCCCAACCACACTAAAAACCCAATACAACAGCCAAAACCTCGAAGAAGTATTCGCCAAGGTGATCGGCTATGCTTAAAGGCTTCAGAACCATAGTCGTAAAAGAACTCAAAGAACTCATCCGCGACCCAAAAATCCTCATCGGCATGATCGTCCTCCCCCTCATCATGTTCCCAGTCCTCGGCGCAGTCCTCGGCTACGCACAACAAACAGCCGTGGAACAAGCACAGAAATCCACGCTGCTAGTGGCGGATAATGATGGCGGATACTGGAGCCAGCAGTTCATAGGCAACCTAAGCATGTACATGAACGTCGCCATTGTAAACAACGCCACACCGCAGCAAATCGTAGATCAAGGCTTACTAACGCATTACAACAGCACCACCTTCATCGAAATCCCCGCAGGCTTCACCCAAAACATAACCCAGCACGCAAACGGAAACCTCAACGTCACAGCCACCATAAACTCATACGGCGTTTACCAAGGCGGCAGCATCTTCAGCAGCATCGGCTCATCAGCAGCCACAGCACTCGTAAACAACTTCAACCGCGTCGTAGCACCTGATGTCGTCTACGCCACGCAGTCAACCATCATCAAAGGCGAAATAGAACAAGGCGTCAACCCCACCGCACTGGCAACGCTGATGTACTCACAAACACTCGCCTTGCCCATCACCATAATGATCCTTCTCACCTACGCCATGCAGATAGCCGCCACAAGCGTAGCCATGGAAAAAGAAGAAAAAACCCTCGAAACCCTCCTCACTGTGCCCGTGGACCGCTTCGCCATCCTCATGGGCAAACTCAGCAGCACCATCATCGTCGCAGGCGCAGCAGCAGTAGCCATCATGGTGGGCTACAACTTCATGCTTGGCTCCATCACAGGAGCAGTTCAAACAGGCACATCTATAGACCTGGTTAAGCTGGGCCTTGTGCCGTCAGCCTTGGGCTACACGCTCATGGGCGTGTCGCTTTTCGTCACTTTACTTTCGGCTCTCGCGTTAGCGGTGATTATGTCAGCGTTCAGCGAAGATGTCCGTGGCGCACAAGCACTCGTAGGCTACATTTACCCGTTGATATTCATTCCGTCGCTTGCACTCATGTACTTGGACGTGAACACGTTGCCACTGGGGCTACAAGCAGTGTTCTATGCCATTCCTTACAGTCAACCGATATTAGCGTCCAAAGCCGTTGTGCTCGGAGATTACACTACACCATTGCTGGGCATAGTATACGTTACGGCTTTTACCGTAGTTATCATGTACATCGCCTCGCGGTTGTTCGCCACCGAGAAAATCTTAACCGCAAAACTCAGGTTCAAAAAGCGAGGAAAAGCAACTGCGGAGCCAACTGAGTAGCAATCACAAGCGCAAATGTTCTTCACTGCGCCACAGTTTTCTTTCCCTTCAAGATTCCGTTTAGCGCAATGAGGACGGAGATTACGAAAAGCACTATGTAGAAAAGGTGAGCTACGGCTTCGGCGGGCAGTGTTTCCAGCAGTGGCACGTCAAACGGATAACCCACGAAAGTCGGCAGCAGAACAGTGAAGATTGGAATTATCAAGACCAGGTTTGATTTGTTGTTTTTGAAGAATTGGAGTATATCTTTGGTTTTGAACATGATTATTGTGGCTATCAGAAACAGCGTCAACTCAAGCGCCACGTTTACTGGGTCTTCAATGTTGATGTAGAATGAGCCTAGCTCGTGCAGCCCGAACTGCTGTGTGGTTATGGGCCAGAAGAGTTGTATTCGTCCGCCTATGAAAAAATCCCCTATTAGTGAATGCGAGATTAATGCGATGAAGTATGGTGCGGCTTGCTTGCGGTAAACGATGAAAAACGGGATGAAGACTATAAAGGCGGATATTATGGAGTGCGTCGGGCCTCTGTGCATGGATCCCATGAAGATAAGGTCGATATCGGGGATCATTGACAGCACCATGAGCAGGGGTATGTTAAGGTTTACTTTCAGAATTTTAGTTGTGGATTTGCCTAGCAGGTACGCCAGTGCCATATGCCCGACTGCGAACGAATCGGTTTGCCTCCTTGAAAAGATAACCTTTGAGTGGCGTGCATTCTTTTAAATTTATAGGTTTCAGGGGCGCATTGAGTTTGCACAGTTTTCTGTTGAACGCGGGTTTGTTGGGTGACTGGTGGTGCGCATTTTGGCGTTTGTGTGCTGAGTTGATTTTTCGTTTGAGCCAAGTTTTCGGGTTTTGAGAAAGGAGGAGTGTGGCGATTAGTTGAACGTGCATGTTTGTTTGACCTTGTTTCTTGCGGAGGCTTGTTTTGTGGCTGAAAAAGTGTATTTGTGTAGTTCAGGATGGTGTTGTATTAAGAGGGTAAATAAGGTTTATTAATACTTACTATACAATATGTTGAATGTGGGAGAAAACACCATGGCACTCAAAAAACTGTCGTTGGGCGTAATTATAGCAATTGCAGCAACAGGACTAATACTAACAATAACAACCTCTGGAGTACTCAATTCATCCCAAACCTTATCTTCACAAGGGTCGCTGACACCGATAGAAACAACCATAAACATAGGCGTCTACTCCGACAGCGCATGCACTCAAAGTGCGTCGTCCATAAACTGGGGAACCCTATCGCCAGGAGGTAGCACAACCCGAACAGTCTGGATTAAAAACATAGGCACTGGCAGTGCAATACTAAGCATGACAACTTCCAACTGGTCACCAGCAAACGTCAATCAATGGATAAGTCTATCTTGGAATCGAGAAGGCAGCAGTCTAGCCCCGAATGGAGTAACCCAAGCAACACTCACATTGACTGTATCATCATCCGTAGATGGCAGCATAACAACATACAGCTTCAACATACAAATAACAGGCACGGGCACCTAAGAAACCACAATACACTTCTCTTTTTTAGAGAGTTACGACCCGCAGTGAAATATAGGCAAGAAGCAACTGGCTGCAATGCAAAAAAGGTAATATCTAGCATTTGGAAGATGTTCTCAACGCTGAAAAAGCAAAAACATTGCCACGACCTCATAAAAATCACAAGCGACAGAAACGAAGAATACAGTTATTTTGTGAAATTGGAGGAAAAACAGGTCAGTCTATTCCGTTACTGTCTCCTTTTTATTGCGATGCATCTCCAATGGTTTTTCCATGAACTTCACTCATAGCCGCATTTGCCTTAAGTTTATTTCGTTTCTGCACCTGAAATCCATACTGTTATTCCAAAGTCACGTGATCCGCGGGAAGAAGAATACAAATTCCTGGTTAGGCAACTAAGAAGGAGTGAATCACACCAGCGCCACTCGTACAATTACAGTTGTTTTAAGTTTGATAGGCCTTCTGGTTTAGACTATTTGCTTCCGCACAGATTTTCCAAAACTTTCCTTTGGACGCGTATGTCATCAAGACGTTTCTCGACATTCTTGTTGGTTCTAAAATACTCTTTATAAGCTTCCAGAAACTCCTTCCCCTTCACGGTAAGCACATAACGCTGCTGCCCGTTCTCGAAGCTAAGCAAAGAAGCCGCAACAACTTCATTCAAGTATTTACATAGAACCTTGTAACTCAAATTAGCCTGGTACATTATCTGCGTTCTCTTCGCGTTTCGGCTGGCCACAGTCAGAATGTCAGCTATAATGTCCAACTTGTCTCTGTAGTTCATCAGACCCAACTCCTAAAACCCCGATTTTTGTAAACGCAGCAAAAAAGAAAGAAGTCAAAACACGCATCAGACATGCCTGCACGCAGCTTCAAAATTGCAGGTGCAACCAACCACGACCGCCTTTTTTAGGTTGCTGAATTATTTTCTTCTCTTGACAGTACGACCAAGCTCTTTTGTTTCTCCGTGGCTTTTGGCTGGTGATAGCTGTCTTGATAAACTTGTTCCAGCCACCAACCTGTGGACTGGGTTGAATGAACCGTTCCGAGTTTTCGACTTTATTCCGTTCCAGAATCTCCTTGAAGTTAAGAGGTTTGAAGTTTCTTGTAGCGTGGATTATGGTGCCTTGCTCCACAAACAAAGAGTAATAGTCAGTGACTGCTATGCCTTCAGCTCTTACCCGGTCGTCAAAGCGTTCCTGCCACAGTTTCTTCCATTGAATTTTTAGTTCTTCAAC
>CAYGVV010000190.1:0-4206 GCA_964353395.1 uncultured Candidatus Bathyarchaeia archaeon
TTCTTTGGTGTTTACTTGGATGTGCTTGTTTGGGGCAGTTTTGTTTCTTTCATTTGCGTAAACGCTTGGTTCTTCTGGCTGAAACAATAGATAGAGAAAAATCAATGTACAGAGCCGCCAGAAGTCCACGGCGGTTTAGAAATAGCTACTCGAAAAAACTATATCCCCTTGGATAAAGGCTGAATCCCCAAACTACTTTCCTAACTTCCTAACTCACTCGTATAGCACAGCACATGTATCACGTATATCACACAACACACGCAAAACAAAACGCTCCATAAAAACCGATGGAGGAGACCTTCTGCAATTGGAAAATCTTATAAACAAAATAGAACAAAAGGTGTTTGGAAGAGGGTGATGTAATGAAATTTAGTGAATTAAAAAATAAAGAAGTCTATGTTGAAACTCTTAAAGTGGGTACCGTCAAAGACGTCGTTGTGGACGCTGAAGAGTGGAAAGTAACTCACCTTGAAATACAATTGACCAAAGAGGCATCCAAAGAGTTGCTTGGCGCAAAGAAATCATTCCGAAACGTTCTAGCGATTTCAGCTGTTGGGCCGGCTTCTAAATGCTGTACTTCGCAGAATAGAATAGACGTTCAAGTTTCAATAGGACAGTTGCGCATATACCTTCGTCCCCCGTAGTGCGCCTTTTTCAATATTTTCTTGATTTGGTGGTTACTAATAGAAATGTACGGCGTCGTCGTTTTGTCACAGTAAAGCTTACATGTGCACTGGCACAGCTAGGGCTTAGGTGTTCGCTGTGACTTGCTATTTTAGGCATCTGGGCGAAGTATTCAAGAAGGCAGAAATCGAAGTTACCAAGGAGAATAGGCAGAAAATCGACAGAGTAATCAGTGACCTCGTGAACGTAGAGTACAAAAACTGCCCCGCTGCTTGGAGAGAAGTGAAGAAGCGCCTCGCCGAGGACGAGGCTGGCTTCGTACTATCGCTGAAAACCGCTTGGAACAACCAAAGATAAAAGTGCTGTTAGACCGATTAATGCTACATTTTAAATGCAGAACTGACTACAAAAAGGGAAAAGGGAGCAGGTAAATGTGCACGTGCGATTGACGGTTTACTCAGATGGCGGCGCAAGAGGCAACCCTGGACCAGCGGCAATAGCCTTCCTAATCCTGAATGGAAACGGACAAGTCCTAAAAACGTGTTCCCGCTACTTGGGCGAACGCACCAACAACCAAGCAGAATACGAAGCGTTGATTGCAGCGCTAGAAACAGCAGTTGCATTGGGCGCAGAAGAAGTCACCTGCCACTTAGACAGTGAACTCGTGGCTAAGCACCTCACGGGCGAATACAAAGTCAAAAACCCCGAGTTGCTGAAACTCTGGAGCAGAGCCCGAGAACTAAAACAATGCTTCAAGCAAATCCACTTCGTAAACGTGCCCCGAACCAACAGTTACATTCAGGAAGCAGACAGACTCGTTAACCAAGCGCTGGATACGGCACCCAAGTAAAACCGTTCCCAACGTTGAACACGCGCATGATAGGCTTAAATATTGTTTCCATTCACTATTGAAAGCGGGTCATCAAAAATGCAGAACTACACCTACGCCGTTGAACTAAAAAACGTTACGAAACGTTACAACGAAATAGTCGCCTTAAACAACCTTGACTTAACCATAAACCCAGGCGAAATCTTCGGTCTCCTCGGACCAAACGGCTCCGGCAAATCCACCATGCTCAAGATGCTTCTCGGCTTAGTCCAGCCAGACGCAGGCTCAGTCCAAGTACTAGGCTTAAACGTCAAAGAAGACCCTGTAGGCGTGAAAAAACTCGTCGGCTACGCCCCTGAATCCCCACGCCTATACGAGTTCCTAACAGGCATCGAATTCCTAGACTTCATCGGCGACATCTACGGCATCCAAACAGAAGAGAAAAAAACCAGAATCAACGACTACCTGAAAGCCCTGCAGCTTGAAGGCAGAGAAGGCGACATGATAAGCAGCTACTCCGAAGGGATGAAGCAGAAAATCGCCCTAATCTCGGCGTTTCTGCACAAACCCAAACTGCTCATTCTAGACGAACCGTTGAACGCTTTAGACCCAAGGTCTGCACGCATAGTAAAAGACTTTCTGCATGAACTGAAACTGCAAGGAGTCACCACCATAATGTCCACCCACATCCTGGAGATAGCGCAGGCAGTGTGCGACCGCATAGCCATCATGTACCAAGGCAGACTCCTGGCACTGGGCAACATGGATGAACTGCGCCAGATGTCGCGGATGCCCGGCTCAGGTCTAGAGGACATCTTCCTGAAGCTGACGGGCACGGGCGACGTTAAAGCCGTGGTTGAGGAACTCGTAAAATGAACTGGAAAACCGTGCTTCAACTCGTCCGCGTAGACATGAAGTCAGGCAGGCTCCTCAGAGGACAAAAGCTGATTAAGTACAACGTTGCCAGAAGCAGATACCTGTCCTACCTCGCATACGTGATAGCAGTAGCCATCGGGCTGGCAATCGGGTTGCTTGTCGGCTACCTCTACGGGACACTCTCAACCGACCCAAACGTTCAAGGCTTGTTCACCGTGTACTTCCCAAGCTTCCTCCTCTCGTTACCCACCATCGTCCTGGTTTACACGATGGTTTTCACCATGCTCCAACAGATTCAACGAAGCGGCATTCAATCCTCGCGCCAAGTGCCCTATTGGCTGCCCGTCAGCTGGCAGGAACACACTCTTGCGTCTATCCTGGCAGAGATGCTGGGTTTCCCGTTGATTTCAATCGCTGGAATCGGGACGGCTGTCTTCGTGTCCGCGCTTTACATCGGACAGACCGTGGCTGCCGTGGGCGCTGTTTTGGCAATGGTTGCAGCGGCTTTCATGGCAAGCGCCCTAACCGAGGTTTTCCGCATTCTGCAGGTTCGGTTCATAGGCGCCGTCTACAAGTCTTCCGGTCGCGCGGCGGTTTGGGTACGCTTCATCGGTTCGCTGCTCTTCTTCATCCTGTTCTACGTGGTTTACTTCAGCATAACAGCGGGAGCGAACAGCTTAGGGTTCATCCAGGCTGTGGCATCCGGGCAGAGCATGCTGTGGTTTGTGCCCTTCGTGTGGCTGGGCATGACGCTGTATATGTTCATGACTGGAATGCTGCTTGAAGGCGCAGGCTTCCTCGCAGCGTCTGTACTGTTCATCGTCGGCTTATTCTTCCTAGGCGTTTCGCTGAACGAGCGGTTTGGCCTCTACGAGCCGCCCGCAATCACTGTCTCGCGAGGAGCCTACGTGCCAAAAACAGGTTTACTGGGCAAACTGGGCTTCTCCTCGGTGGAGGCTGCCCTGATACGCAAAGACCTGAGAGCGTTCACACGACGCCGTGAGTTGATGTCAACCTTCATAATACCAATCGTCTTCCTCATCCTGCCCATCATGACCTCGCTGAACAGCGCTCAGTCTCAGGGTCCGCCTGGGTTTCCGCTGTTCTGGTTCGTGTACATGACGCTGTTCCCAACGGCTATCATGGCTATGAGCCTCGGCAGCTTCATGACCGGAGAAGAGGGACAAAGCGTGTGGCGGATTTACATGTCGCCGATTTCAGCGAGTAACTTTGTGAAGAGCAAGTACGCGTTCATGCTTTTCTTCTCGCTAATCATCTTGCCCCTCACAGCGACTGTCGGGTACTTCATGTACCATCCCACGTTGAAAGCCCTATCCATAATGGTGGCAGAGTCGGTCTTCCTGGCTTTCACCGCGGGCGCGCTGTCGCTGGCGAACGGCATAAAAGGCGCCGACTTCAACGAGGTCCCGAGGCCGAGGATGGTGCGTCCAGAGTGGGGCATAATCGGTTTTCTCACCTCTGCCGCGGTGGCGTTGGCTGTGCTTGCGCCGTTCATTCCGTACGCGATTTCGGTCTTCAGTGGGGGCGCTGTGGACTCGTTCATTGACCCTTACGTGGCAACGGCTATCAGCGGAGTCACGGCTGTGGTTCTGACCGTGGTCTTCTACAAGATGGCTGTCGGAAACTCGAGGGAACTTCTCCAAAAAGCCGAAGTTTAGGATAAAGCGGCTATGCGGTTTTCTTGCCGAGCTTTGGCGGTTTGCGGCGTCCGTCCCAGACATGGTGCAGCGCCAAGCTAGGATGATGCAGTAGCATGCGTGGACCAGCGTACCGCATGATTATCTTCACTTTCTTTTTCATGTCTGGGCGGTAGCAGTGGACGAGGCATTTGCCGCAGGTGCTTTTCTTCTCTTGGA
>CAYGVV010000191.1:0-4188 GCA_964353395.1 uncultured Candidatus Bathyarchaeia archaeon
CCTTATATATAGAGGCAAACATAGAAAATTGGAGTTTAGCTATTTTCTTCTTCTGAGCATGACTGCGACGGCGACGATTACTACGATGGTTGCTGTGCCTGCTGCGGCGTAGATGAGTTCTGCGGGGAAAGCTGATGACTGGGGTGCTGGCGTCTGTGTTGGTTGCTGCGATGCCGTGGGCGATGGGCTGGGTGACGGCGAAGGCGTTGGCGATGGGGATAGGGTTGGGCTGAGTGAAGGAGACGGTGAAACGGTTGCTTCATACCCAATCGGCATGTATTGTTCATTTACTGCACTAGGCGATATGCCTCCGAAAAGCGAGTTGTTAGAAAGCGCCACGAATATTTCGCCGCCCACTCCTCCAACCGCGTAAAACGTATCATTAATGACAGCAACACCTACGCAACCGCGACTTGTAATCATGGGAGAGCCAACTGCCCAGCTATCATTTTCTGGGTTATAGACATTAGTTGCTGTTGCGTCCAGAAAATAAATCCGTTCGGGCGCGTTCACACCGGTTGTTACGCCAGCAGTTGCGTATTCCCCATATGTGGGAGCAGTCGCCCCGAGGCTCCAGCTGTCAATTTCAGGGTTATATATTTCGATAAATGCACCCGAATTTGGGTTAGAATCAGATGAAACGGTCGCCAAGAAATATATTCTGTCATCAAAGACAGCGGAGCCGCAACTCGTAATTTTGTATGGCGACGGCGTTTTCGTTATCCACGAATCAGTTGAAGGGTCATAAACCTCATTCACATTTGAAACGTTAAATCCGGCAGTTTCTCCACCCGTCACATATACTTTGCCATCTACAGCGTTTGCACATGGCCGTTCTCTGGCTGTAGGCATGGATGCTTTGGTTTCCCATGTATCCGTTGCCGGGTCATAGACCTCGTTCACTCCTGTACCATATCCGCCTATGCAGTAGATTCTGTTTTGGCAGACTGTTATACCAAAATGGTATCTTGGAGTCGGCAAGGATGCCTTTGTAACCCACGAGTCTGTTGCTGGGTCGTAAGCTTCATTGGTGCTCACAACATTCCCTGTACCCGTGTGAATAACACCTTTGTTATACAAGTCCGCAGTGTAGTCAAATCGGGAACCGTTGTCGCCTCCGATGGCAAAGATTTTTTCGTTCACTTCAACCACTCCAAGACGACCTCTTGCCACATGCATTGGTGCTTTTTGCGTCCAAGAATCTTCCGAAGCATTAGCCGGCCTAATTGTAACCACCAAACACGAAGCCGTCAGGCTTATGAGCATTAATGCGAGAGCAACGGATTTGTTCGCAGTCATTCTCGGCGCACACAAAATAATGAGATGCAATTGCTATTTAGCTCTGCTTGAAGAACAGAATGGTTCCGCCGCAAGAACAACAGTTCTTTCCCTTTGCACCGTACACTTTTATTTCGTGTGAATCTCGACTACGTCGCCGTCTTCCAAAACAAAATTTAAACCTGCTTTCTGCGGACTAAAAGCCAGTCGTTCTGCCCAGACTCTGGCGTAGGAGAAGTCTTTGACGAATTCGCCGTGAATGCTTTTAGCTAAATCCTGCAGCGTCGCGCCACGCTTGAGCGTGAAGGGATTCGTGCTTGGTTGTCTCTCTCCGGGTTCCTTCGTGTAAATGCGGATAATCTCCAAGGTATTGAATAATGCACCGCCCAGTTGCTCTAACCCGCGTTTCTGTTCGCAGGAAACCGCGATGATGGGGAGTTTTCCAGCGACGTGGGCTTCTAGGCGTCTGAGGTTGGCTTCGGCGCTTTTTATGTCCAGTTTGTTTGCCACGATTAAGGCTGGTTTGTAGATTGTGCTTTCGAAGATGGCGTCTTCAATCTCGTCCAGTGTGATTTCGCCGCTGATCTTGACGATTGCGTCGTTTATTCTGTAGCTTCGCAGGAGTGCTTCAACTTCCCGCATGCTGCAACCAATTAACTTGCCAACTAGGACTATTCGCAGCGCGGCGCCTGTGTGTTTTCGATCAATGTCCACTTTGCCGCGTGGCTTGCTGGTGAGTATGCGTGACTTCTCTAACTCGCCCAAGACAAGATTCAACTGTGCCACGGGGTTGCGGCTGAGGTCCACCATGAGAATTAAGCCGTCAGCGTTCCGTGCTGACCCAAGAGTTGCCATTCCCCATGCTTTGCCGTCTGCGGAGCCCTCCATCATAGCTGGCGCTTCCACGATTTGGAGTCGTATGTCCAAGTAGTTCATGATGCTTGGTATAGGCGTGCGTGAGGTGTACGGGTTAGGCGAGACCTCGACTTTCGCGTTTGTCAACGCAGCAAGCAGGCTACTCTTGCCAACATTAGTCATGCCCACCAAGGCTATTTGGGCTGCGCCTTCTTTTTCGATGAAGAATTTGGGTCCGCCGCTGCTTTTTCCGGTGCCTTTCCGCTTCTTGTCGTCGAGGTCTTTGCGTATTATAGCCATTTTCTTCTTGATTTGGCCGCGCAGTTTCATTGTGCCTTTATGCTGTGGAACGGCGCTTAGGAATTCTTGGTACTTCTGAAGTTTCAGTTTTGGATCATTGGTTGCTTCTACTTCAGCCCACTTATCTTTGGCTTCGGGAGGCAAATTCGTCGGCATACTTCAAACTCGCTCTATTAATCAGCGAAGTCACATTTAAGACGATTCCTAGTGAAATCACGCATTCTGACGTTGGGAGTTGTTTTTCTCCTTATTTCAGCCCTGGAAATCGACATTGTGCCACAGAATGTCTTTCTATTTTCTCGGAAACGTAGCCGATGCTACTCAGTTTCTTCGGCTTCTTTCAACAGCTTTTCAATTTGAGGTTTCAACATGGGCAAACGCTTCTTCGTCGTTTTCCAAAGTATCTCCAAGTTTACCCCAAAATATTCGTGTGCCAGTTTGTCTCGCATGCCCGCCATTTGTTTCCATTGGATTTGACTATGTTCTTTCTTGACTTTCCCTGGTATCTGCTTTGTTGCTTCGCCGATTATTTCAAAGTTCCTTGTCACAGCATCTATAGCCTGAGTGTTTCTTGAGAATTCTTCGTAGGTTAGTTCTTCCACGTACGCTTGAATTCTGTTGATGGCTTCGAGGATGTCGCATAGGTAAAGCCTGTAGGTTCTTTTCAAGCGTAAATCGTCTCTTTTAGAATCTCTTCTTTCAGCATAGGCTTGAGGGCTTCTTTCGTGACTAGGTCAACCTTGACGCCGAGTTTTTGCCTTAGGAATTCTTCGAGGTCGATGAAGTCAAACAGGTCGATTGAGTTTGGCTCGCAGAATTGGACGAGGATGTCGATGTCGCTTTTGGCGGTTTGTTCTCCGCGTGCAAAAGAACCGAAGAAGCCTATGGCTTCCACTTGGTACTTCTCTCTCAGTAGGGGCTTCAGTTCTTCCAATTTAGCTTTTATCTTCTCGGTTTTCTTCATGTGTGACCACGCCACGAGTCTGTCTGCTTGAATACTGGGTGCTTCGGATTCTAATAATTTTCCCTGCAAAGGAGTCTATTATCGAAGAGTTGCGGAAAGTGCCTTATTTGCCGGCGCCTTTAGTTTAAGTTTGACCCCATTTGTCTTTGGCTTCGGGAGGCAAATTCGTCGGCATACTTCAAGCTCGCTCTATTAATCAGCGAAGTCACATTTAAGACGATTCCTAGTGAAACTGGGGCACTTCACCGTGGACCTGCACTTTTTTTACATAAGGCTATAAGAAACTTGTCGACCCAATACTACGAGTAAGTAAGCATCAACGGGATAAGAGAAGTACATGGAAACGTTAACCCGCAGCCTGAAAATCTGGATCACTGCAAGCTTAATCTCACTGTTCATGTACAACGCTTACGTCACAAGAGGAAGCTACCAGATCTTCTTCGGTTACCTCATGCATGAGCACGAAGCAACTGGCTACGTTAACATGACGGGCATTGTGTTTTGGGCAGGACATTTGGGGTTGACAGCACGTTTCATCGGGCTATTGCTGGCTTTAGCTGCGGTTTTTCTGCTTTGGGCTAAGGCATATCCATTTTCCAAGGTCAAGTATATTGTGGCTGCTGCCCTTTTTCTGGAGGGCGTAAACTTTCTGGGTCTTCTTCCGTCAGCGTGGTGGCTGATGAATCCTGATAGCCCCGTTTACACGCCATTCTTAGGCGCTGACTATATGCTTCAAGCTTTGTTGATTGTTCCCTTTCTCTTTGTTTTGGCTTTCAAAGTGAAGAACTATG
>CAYGVV010000192.1:0-4158 GCA_964353395.1 uncultured Candidatus Bathyarchaeia archaeon
ATCGGTCACGGCACATGGTACGACATGATGGCTCAGAAAGTAATCGACAGAGAGCGCAAACTAGGCCGAAGCTTGAGTTTGATTAGGACCGAGATGGGTCTTGGCGCCTCTGGTTTTCCGCACATCGGAAGCCTCGGCGACGCTGCACGCTCCTACGCAGTTACGCTGGCGCTGAAGGGATTGGGCTTCAACTCGGAGCTGGTAGCTTATTGCGACGACAAAGATGGATTGCGGAAGGTCCCCGCTGGGTTGTCAAAGGACTTAGAGAAGTATCTGGGTTTTCCAGTTTCCAGCATTCCTGACCCGTTCGGTTGCCACGAAAGCTACGGAAAGCACATGAGTTCTTTGCTGCTTGAGTCTCTGGACAAGTGCGGCATTGAGTACCGTTACTTTTCCGCCAAGGAAGTTTACGAAAAAGGTCTGCTTCGCGAGGAAATCCGCACCATACTCATGAACGCGCAGAAGGTCGGCGAAATCGTCAAGCAAGAAGTAGGTCAAGAACGCTACACGGAAGTCTTACCTTTCTTTCCAGTCTGCGAGAAATGCGGACGCATCTACACCACGAAAGCCTTCAAGTTTGAGCCGGAAACGGACAAAGTGCTCTACAAGTGCGAAGGTCTGGAAATCCGCGGCAAACTCATCGAAGGCTGCGGGCACCAAGGCGAAGCCGACATAGCCAACGGCGAAGGCAAACTAACCTGGAAAGGCGAATTCGCCGCGCGTTGGAAAGCCTTGGACATAAGGTTTGAGGCTTTCGGCAAGGACATCGCTGACTCCGTCCGCATAAACGACCGCATCTGTCGCGAGGTGCTCTGTTTCGAGCCTCCAAGCCACGCGAGGTACGAGATGTTCTTGGATAAGGGCGGAAAGAAAATTTCCAAGTCCGCGGGCAACGTTTTCACGCCGCAGGTGTGGTTCCGCTATGGTTCGCCCCAGTCGCTGCTTCTGCTGATGTTGAAGCGGTTTGTGGGCACGCGCACGCTGGACGTTTCCGACATACCTGCGTACATGAACGAGCTGGACTCTCTTGAGGATCTGTACTTCGGCAAGAAACCGGCGAAAGACGAAAGGGAACTTGTGAAGCACCGCGGCTTGTACGAGTACTGCTGGGTCATGAAGCCGCCCGCGAAGCCGAGCGTTCACGCTCCGTATAATCTGCTGGCGTTCTTGGCGAAGATGGCACCGAAAGACAGCCCCAACGAGTTTATCGCTGAGAAACTTCAGGGTTACGGTTACCTGCAGAAAAACCAGCAAGTCGACGCGGATTTGGCGAGGCGAATTGAGTACGCTTTCAACTGGACCCGCGACTTCGAAGAAATAAAAGAAACCCCAGTGAGCCTCTCAGAACAGGAAAAAACAGCCATCGCATTCCTCGTCAAGATGCTGGTAACTGAGGAGGACCCCGATAAGATACAGAATGCCATCTTCAACACAGCCAAGAGCAACGGGTTGCAGCCACGAGACTTCTTCCGAACGCTCTATACAATACTGATGGGTGCGCCTCAGGGGCCACGGTTGGGACCCTACGTACTCGCCATGGGCAAACAAAACGTTATCGCTGCGTTGCAGAGAGCGCTGAACAAGACCTGAGCTTCAAGCGCTCAGCAATTCTTTTGCTTTAGGCTACCGGTATACGACTGTTAAGGAAAGAGTTTTATTCTAACAGCCACAACAAGAAATCAGGTGAATTTATGGGCAGTGTCTGGTTAGGAGCCTTCGTAGGCTTTCTCATAATTCTGGCTCTCGGATTCTTCTTCCCCTTCTTCGGACATATAATCGGAGGTTTCATCGGCGGATTAGTTGCGGGCTTAATAGCTGGAGGCGGTGCAGGCCGCGGAGCGCTGGCGGGATTCCTCGCGGGAATTTTCGGCGGAATCATAATAGCGATACTTGCAGTCGCAGGTCTTGCTATTGCTGGCGGACTATTAGGTGGCGTTGTAGGCGGAATCTTCGGCGGCTTAGCTGGACTCGCAGTGGGGTTCATAGCCATCATTTTCATGATTTTCGGAGCCATCGTGTCAGCAATCGGCGGTCTAATAGGCGGACTAATCACAAGATAGCCCTCTTTTTCTTTTTCATTCCAGCCTAAACATCTAAAATCGAACCGCGAGAGAACAAAACCGCTTATTGATGCCTGTGACCTAGAGCACTGTTTTTAAGGCTGAGCCGAGTGTTTACTAATTTGCCCTAAACTTCGCATGGGCAACAATACAATCCCAGAGGGCCAGAGGGCTCGTCGTCTAGTACGGATTATGACACCGGACTTAGGGCTTAGTAATTTCTCTGGTTCTCTTGTTTCTTCTTTGATTTGTGGTTCCATATTTTATCAAACCTTCCTTAATGCTGCTCGTTGAGGAGGAAACAATAAACCTTTCGGAAGGCTAAAACTTCCGAAACCTCAGGGGTTTGAAATTTTCTGCCCGAAGGGTCGAGCCGAACTTTAGCGCAAGCTGAGGAGTAGGTCTTCCAGAAGAGGCTCGGCTTGCAGGTTTTGGGTCTTGGGGCTCCAAAACTTCGGCTCGATTCAGCGGAGCGAAGTGGAGTGTTGGAAATGTTTAACTTGCATTTCCAGAACAGAAAATTTCTCCCCTGAGGCTTGGGTTTATGTTTCCGACGACTATTTCCTTTGTGATTTAAGCTAATTGGTTAAGAGGGCGCTTTTTCGGTTGTGCGTACCGATTTTTTTGGGTGCGGGCTGTGATTTAGAGGGCGGGTGCTCGTAACTCTTATATACGTGATTTTGTCGTGATAGGGCTATGAAAAAGTTAACTTTGATTGAAATATTCAATCGGGTTAGCTTTGAGTTTGGCAAGTTTGTTGAATCTTTAGAATCTGGCAAGTTAGTTAAGTTTGTTGAGTTTGCTGAGTCCTTTAAGTTTGTTAAGTCTGTTAGTGGTGAGCTTCTTGAACTGTTTGGTGGTTTTGTTGGTGTGTGTTTGACTGCTGGACAAGTTCAGGGAGCTTTGGCATATGGTTTTTAAGATTTGCCCAGACGACAAGCATAGGTGTTCTCGTAATTCGTGCTTTATTCGTGACGATTTAGGTAGTACTCGTCTCTGTAAAAGGCACAAAAAGCCTTTGGGTTTTTATGGTCTTAGGGTTTTGAAGTCTGACCTTTCTCGGAGGAATTGTTAGTTTGACCTCTGTCTCGTCTATGTGTGTTTGTGCTGGTGTTGTTTGTGCTGGCTCATGCGTAGGCGGACGGAGGTTTTCTGTTGAGTAGGCATTTCACCAAGGGTGAAGAGAAGCTTTTTTCTGAATATGAGAAGAGTCAGGAACCTGAGTATCCTTCCGACCTTCTAAAGGCTGTTGAAAAATGGGCTACGCACGGCGTTTTCCAAGTTGTCGGCAATGACAAAGTTACCGACAGTAACCCTGATTCACCCAAAAGGTGTGGGAAAATGTATGGCTTCGTCGGTTGTGTGAAGACTCATCTTCACAATAAGACTTCGCTGGATGGAGTTAATCATCGAGGGAATGCGTATGTTAAGAAGAGGATTCGTCGCTGTTTTAATCCGCGCTGTCCTGAGTGCTATAAAACTTGGGCAATTCGCGAGGCTAAAGTGGCGACTTGGCGTATCGAGAAAGCCTCCAAAAAACATGGGAAGGCGGAACACGTGATAGCCAGTGTTCCGAATTCGGAGTATGCCATGTTTGAGCAAGGATACGACGGTTATTTGTTGGGAAGGGCGCGTGTGCAGAAAATTCTCGGTAGTCGAGGTGTCATTGGTGGGGGTTTAATCTTCCATGGCTTTCGGTTCGCTAATGCAAAGGAGTCGCGCATGAAGGGTGTGCCGTTCGGGTGGTACTGGAGCGTGCATTGGCATGTTGTTGGTTTTTTGGCTGACGGGTATAGTGTGTGCCGAGAGTGCGTGCATAACTGTGAGGCTGACCGTGATTTCTGTCGGGATTGCCGTAAGGGGTTTGAAGGACGAACGCGACGTGCTTATGATAGTGATGGCTGGATTGTGAAGGTTGCGGAAAAGCGCAAAACGATTTTGGGCACATTTTATTATCAATTAAATCATTCGACTATCGTTCCGTCTAAAGAGCGATTTCATTCGCTTACGTGGTTTGGGGTCTGTGGCATACGTGCGTTGCGATTAGATAAGTCGGAGTTCAAGGAGAATCCAGAGCTTTGCCCCATATGTGGGTCGG
>CAYGVV010000193.1:0-4138 GCA_964353395.1 uncultured Candidatus Bathyarchaeia archaeon
TGTCAGCGCCCCACGGCGATGGCGGCCACGTCCGCCTCCACAGTCGTGGTCGGCTTGATGTCGAACTTGTCCACCAATACCTTGAGCACGTTGGGTGAGACAAACGCTGGCAGCGTCGGGCCGAGGCGGATGTTCTTCACGCCCAAGTACAGCAGCGACAGCAGAATCGCGACGGCTTTCTGCTCATACCATGATAGAATCATCGACAGCGGCAGCTCGTTTAAGCCAACGCCGAAAGCCTTTGCCAACGCCTGAGCTATGACGACCGCGGAGTAAGCGTCGTTGCATTGTCCAATGTCCAGTAGTCTGGGGATGCCGTCTATTTCGCCTAAGTCCTTGTCGAAGAACCGGAACTTTCCACACGCCAACGTAAGCACAACCGTGTTTTTCGGAGCTTTCTCAACGAATTCAGCGTAGTAGCTGCGTCCTGATTTTGCTCCGTCGCAGCCGCCGACCAAGAAGAAGTGTTTTATGTGCCCTTTCTTAACTGCGTCAACCACAGCGCCAGCCACTGACAGCACTGCGTTCCTTGCGAAGCCAACCGTCACCATTTTGCCCGCTGTGTCCTGGCTGAAGCCTGGCATTGCAAGTGCTTTGTTTATTACGGGTGTGAAGTCTTCGTCTTCGATGTGTACTACTCCTGGCCAGCTGACTGGGCCTGAAGTGAAGATGTTGTCTTTGTAGGTTTCTGCGGGTTTTTGGATGCAGTTGGTCGTCATGAGGATGGCGCCTGGGAACGCTGGGAACTCGCGTTGTTGATTTTGCCATGCTGTGCCATAGTGACCGTAGAAGTGACTGAATTTCTTTAACTTCGGGTAGCCGTGTGCGGGCAGCATTTCGCCGTGTGTGTAAACCGTGACGCCTTTGCCTTCGGTTTGCTTCAAGATTGCTTCTAGGTCTTTGAGGTCGTGCCCTGAAACGAGGATTGCTTTTCCTTTCTTGGCGCCGAGAGGAACCTTCGTCGGCACAGGATGCCCATACGCCTCAGTGTTCCCAGCGTCCAAAAGCTCCATGGCGCGGATGTTGATTTCTCCACATTTCAGGGCTAAGCCCACGAAGTCGTTGACACCCAGCGACGGGTCTAGGATTGCTGCGAGGCCGCGCTCAATGAATTCAAAAACTTTGTCGTCTTTCTTGCCCAAGCGGTAGGCGTGATAAGCGTAAGCCGATACACCTTTAATGCCGTATGTAAGGAGCCAATGAAGCCCGCGTAAATCCGGGTTCTGCGGGGAGTCCGATTGTATGCCGAACTGTTTTCCCTGCTGGACCAAGCCTTCTTTTGTTTTTTCCAGAACCAAGTTTGCGGCACCTGGAAGGTCTGTTTTACCTCCTGCTGCTTTCGCCTTCTTGCGCAGCGATTCGCGGAGCTCAATGGTCTTGTTGAGGTATTTGATTATGCTTTCAGGGTTGAAGTTCACGTTCGTTAACGTGGCGAAAGCTGCTTCGCTGATGAACACGTCGGTTTTTTCGTCTTTGACGCCGACTCTTCGCCCTTCCAAAGCGATCTGTGATACTCCTCTCAGCGTGTAGATTAACAGGTCTTGGAGGGTTGCCACTTCTGGGCTTTTGCCACAGACACCGAAGGTTGTGCAGCCTTCGCCTTTACTGGTTTGTTCACATTGGTAACAGAACATTTGAGTTTGACTCATGCACTTTTCACCTTGACTATGTATTAGGTCTTGGACGCACATAGCTGTTGCCCCGAACAACTTAGGGATTCACGAGGTTTTCCGCGCATATGCACGTTTGAAGGCTGGTTTGGGTTTTTGCGGTGCGAAGGTTCTGTGCTGTTGTGCTCAACGGAAACTTGCATTCGTCAATAATGCGTGACAGCCAGCCCTTGGAAAAGAAATTTGGAGTTGAATGCCGCAACACATAAATTCTTTCAGTTCATCCTTGCTTTTTAGTCGGGAGGTAGCTCAGCCTGGCAGAGCTCTCGAGTGGGCTAAAAAGCTTAGCCGACGGAGACGCTGTAGAGGTCTACCCATGGTAGGCATCATTCTAGCCTGCTTAGGCCACAGTAACCGAGCTGTCGCAGGTTCAAATCCTGCTCTCCCGACCAGTTCTCTTTCGCAGTAAGTTGATTAAATTCGTTTTTGCGAGAGCGAAAAACGGGAAGGGTTGAGCAAGCTTCCATTTTAAAATAAGAAAAGAGTGGAGTGGTTTATGCTGTTTGTACTAGGGTTTCGGTGCAGTAAACTGCCTGCGTTGTCGAGATGACCATGCGGGTGGGCGTGGCTAAATCGTAGACCATGATGGTGTTGGGTATGGCTATGTAGAATGTCATAGTCCAACCGGATTTGAGCGTTAAGCCTTCTTCCGCGACGTTGAAGGTAAATTGTTGGTCTCCTATGGTTATGGTGCTGTTTCCTGTGTTGGTGAAGTCCGCAACGAAGGGTAAGTCTCCGGGGAGGGTTTCGTTGCTTTTGTTGTAGACGATGTAGTTATTTGTGCCGTTCCAAGTGCATTGTGTTCCTTTGATTACTACTTTTGTGAGGACGATGTCTGTTGGGCCAGTGTCGGTGATGGAGATGGCGCATACTGAGGTTGTGCTGTTAACGTACCAGAGGTGGGATTTGGTTATGTACATGTTTTCTTTTTGAACTTGGCTGGTTGTGACGTTCATGGCGAATAATACTACTGTTGTTGAGAGTAGCACGGCGGCTGTTAAGACGATGAGGTTGGCTACTGGAGTTCCCAGGGCACGTTTGTTCATAAAGATTTTTCTCATGGTGTTTCGCCTCCTTGCTGCTCCACTTCAAGCGAAAGTTCTGGGGTTGCTGTTCGGATTTTTGTGCCTTCGTCTCTGGTTACGTGCAGGTAGGTAAGAGATTTGCACTGGTAGATTACTTGGGCGCCGTTGCGGTTGTTGATGTATTTTAGAAGCTTCAAGTACTGCTGCTCTGTTCCTTTCACTACTAGTGCGATGTAAAAGTATGGTTCGGCGGAGTTTAATTCTTTCTTCTTCAATTTTCGTTCCTTCTTTCAAGTCATTCTTTTCATTGCGCGTTTTAACCTAGCAATGCAAAGTGTATTAAGTCTTAATTCTTAATAAACCTTTCTAATTCGGATTCAGAATATACATCCAACCAAGCAAAAACGAACATAAACAGCCAAAATTCCAAACAAAAACGCCTCTTCACCCTCGAGTTTCTACTCCCCACTGGAAAGCAAAGTTCTTTCCAGTCAAGTTACTTTAGGGCTACTTCTTCAGGTTTCTTTCGAGAAAAAGCCAAACTCGAAGTAGATTTCACTATTTGCGGTACACCTGCGAGATCTTCAATCACGAGCAAGCCTCGGGAGAGCAAAGCAAACGCAGCAATTGCCCCTGCCATCAAAGGATTAGGAATCAACAGTCCAAAGATGCCGACAATGCCGAATTCTTGAACCCCAGCGCCAGCAGGTGTTATAGGCACAAATCCCAGAGCGGTAACTAACGGATGTAAAAGAAAGAATCCAATCCATGGTATTTGAGTAATCCCTAAAGCTAAGCCCAGAAAGTACCATTCAAAACCCTTCAAGATCCAGCACAGCATGGTCAAAAGAACAATTTCAGGGATTGCTTTGCGCGTTTTCCGAGCGCTCTCTTTGTAGTCTTCAAGTTTTCCCATGAGACCGCCTGCAAATCTTTTAAGAAATCTGGAATTCGCAATCCGATTGAAGAGGTTTATCGCTCGCTGAGACCAACTCAAGAGGGCTAACAAGATTGCCCCTGTGAGCATAAGACCTATTCCCAACGCGGCAGCACTAAGCATCAAATCGCTCAGTTGAACAGTCTCCACCAAAAAGATGACCGCACCAACTCCTCCGATAACTTTGACTAAGAACTCAATAGTTTGAATACCAAGAATTCCTGACAGGCTTTTCGATGTAGGCACATTCTGGTCCCTAAGATAGATTGGTGTCAAAACGTATCCCGATCGTCCAGGAGTAACGTCGCTGGTCAACATACCCGCGTATTGGGCGAGTAATGTTTTGCCGAATGATGTCTTGATGCCTTCTTTTCCTAAAACTCTTTGGAGCCGCACGGTGAAAAGCAGGTTAATCCCAAAATAGGCTAAGAACGCAAGAAGCAAATACTCCAGCTTGACGGTAATCAGGGCGTTGTATAATGAGCCTATTCCCACGTACCACAGCA
>CAYGVV010000194.1:0-4016 GCA_964353395.1 uncultured Candidatus Bathyarchaeia archaeon
CCTTCGCCTGATATTCCTTGGCTTTTTCCGTGTCGCCCAGCTTAATCCAGAGAATGTTCGAGATTTTCCGGTACAGCCTCGCAACCTTTTCTTTATCCATCAGTTGTTGCCACAATAGCAGCGCTTCATTCCAGTACTTCATGCACGCGTCATAATCGCCGACAAGCTCGTTGATGTCTCCGAGTACCTCAAGAACACGCACTTTTTCCCGTGGGTCACCATTTTTCTCTTCTAGAATCTTGAAGGCAGAGCAGTAGTAGGAAGCAGCCTCATTGTTGGCGTAGATTTTTGCCGCTTTTTCTCCAGCCTTCAAGAAATAGTCCAGCGCCTTGTCTTTGTCACCGCTCTCGAGAAAATGCGCGGCTAACTCGCCCAGATGGTCATCAATTTTTTTGGCGTACACTTTTTCAAGGGCACATCCCACCACGCCATGAAGCTTCTTGCGCCTCAGAGGGCTAACCTCTTCGTACAGAACCTCTCTAATCAGAACATCAGCAAAAGAGCATATGTCTTCTCCATGCCTAACCCTGCACTTGAGCAACCCAGTTTTCAGCATTCTCTCCATCATTTCAAGCAATTTGCCCTCTTCAATGCCTGTGACTTCCCGCAGTGCTTCAAAAGTGAAATCGTTCCCGATGAAGGAAGCCAGCGTCAACACATTCTGGCATTCCTCATCCAACCGCCCTAACCTGGCTTTTAAGACATCCTTCACGGTTTTGGGAAACTCAATCTCGGAAACTTCACCAATTTTGTACTTGTTTTCTTCGCGGATTATGACTCCCTCTTCCTTCAGCGACGTTATCACTTCTTCAACGAAGAACGGGTTGCCGTTTGTCTTCTCGTAGACGCATTCGCAGAATTCTTTTGGCACATCACTTTGCCCTAGTATTTGCTTGATCATTTCCGTAACTTCGTCAGAGGACATGCGCTGCAACTGAGCAGATTGAAGCAAGCGTGCCCTGTTCAATTCCGTCAAGACTAGAGACAATGGGTGTTTCTCTTCAACTTCTGTGTCACGATATGCACCTAAGAGGAATAAGTTTTCTCTGTAGATTCCGCGCGCCAAATAATGCAGCAGCAAGAGCGAAGACGGGTCAGCCCACTGCAAATCGTCGAGAACAACCACCAACGGCGTCGCCTTGGAAATGTTGGTGATGAACTGTGAAACTGCCTCAAAAAGCCTGTCGCGCTCTTGGTCGGGACTTAAGGGTGGAGATTCAGAGAAAGTTATGAGTTTCTGCCTGATTTCTGGAACTATCTTGCTGATTTCGCCTGGGTAGTAGCCGACCACCCTATGCAGCTGCTCGGGAGTGCAGCCTTGCAAGTAGTCTTTGATTACTTCCTTCCAGAGAGAATAAGGAGGCACACCGTTCATTCTGAACAGCGCTGGGCACCGTCCATACAAGATTTGCATGCCTCGCGAACGTGCGTAGGCTCTTAGTTCTTTGGTTAGCCTTGTCTTTCCTATTCCAGCCTCGCCGTAGAGAAAAACGAGTTTGCCTTGGTCGCTGACTGTTTTGTCTGCAGCCTCCTTCAGAAGCCCCATTTCTTCAACTCTGTCGATGAGCGGAGTCTCTTTCGCAGTGAGAGAATAAGTACTCGGAGAGACCTCTGACTCATGAAGTGGCACAACGACTACTCCACGGGATTTATGGCTACACTATCTAATGTGCAGTTTAACCTTAAAAAGAATACCCAAGCGCAGAAAACGGTTTAGAAAAGCCACCATTTCCCAAGCACAACCGCGCAAATTTTTGCCTATGATTCGCTATTTACGAGCTTCTGCCGTTTCCGCAAATTCTAAATACTACTGACGACAAAACGGCTCTAACATGAGCGACAAAGCACCTGCTGCAGAAAAGACTTCCGCTGGAAGATGGTTTGTTCCATCGTTGATTGTCGCCACTTTCGCAACAAGCTTATCAATTCCGATGTTAACATTGCTCACCGTAGACTTTGCAAGAACATTTCTTGGCTCTGCCGACCCAGCTTCAGTAGGCATCGCGGCTCAGACTAGCACAATTAACAGTGCTGCTGAAGTTGTCTTCGCATTGCTGATGGGTTTCTTGGCTGTCCGATTCAAACACAAACCCTTGCTGTTAATGGGCATAGTGCTTGTGGTCATCTCGGCTGTAGGAAACTTTTTTGCTCCGACTCTTGTCTTCCTGCAAATCTTCTATGCTATGGAAGGAATCGGAACCATTATGGTCAACGTAATGGCGTTTACGATGGTTGGAGATACTTTGCCCCCAAACAAAAAGGCGAAAGCAGTGAGTTATGTCGTAGCGGTCATATCTTTGGCGACTCTTGTTGGTCTTCCAGCGATTGGCTTCATCACGAATGTTGTAGGCTGGCGTTTCGTATTCATATTTTTGGCGTTGCCAGTTTCGGTTGCAGGTTTAATTTTGGCTTTTCTGGGTCTTCCATCTAAACCACATGAAAAACAACTGCCAGAGGCTGGCAAGAATGTTTACTTGAACAACTTTAGGCAGGTTTTTTCGAATAAGTCGGCTGCTTCTTGCTTGGTCGGTGGCATATTTGGCGGTGCATCGGCAGCTGGACTCTTTGCAATCGCGTTTTATAGGCAACAGTTCTTTGTACCAATGGGTTTCGCAGTTGAAACTGTTCTGGCTTTTGCGGTTGGGATTATGTTAATAGCTTGTTCAATGTACATTGTTGCCAGCTTGGTCGTTGGTCGACTTGTGAGTAAGGTCGGAGCGAAGACTTTGGTAGTGGTAGGTAGTCTCGGAGGTGGCGTTTTGCTGATGTTGTTTTTTTCTATGCCTAACCTGTGGATTGCCTTGTCTATAGATATGGTGCACGTGTGGTTTGCCGCTGCCGCGTTTACATCAGTTCAATGTTTGGTTCTTGACCAAGTTCCGAAGTCTCGCGGTACGATGATGTCGCTAAGTGCTATGTTTGCCACAATAGGAGGTGTCATCGGAACCGCTTTGGGAGGAGCCATGCTTGTTTTGTTCGTCTCTTACCAAGCCGTAGGATTAGCACTGGGAGCCATGGGTGTTGCCGCAGCCGCAGTAGTCTACTTCTTCGCAAAAGACCCAAACAAACCGTAATCCGCGCACCTCACAACCACTGGCTTGCGCTTTCATGCGGCGACGCCATCACGCTCTCCCTCAGCGTTTTGAATGTGAAAACAAGTGCAAAAAAGCTTTTGAATCGATTTTCCAAAGCCAAACAAAACAAAGAAAAATAAAAAGCAAAACGCTCCTCTCACAGATTCAAAACAGCCTAATTCTGCTTTATATAAGGGGGCTATAGTCTCTTCCGAGCAACAGATTCCCAACTCTCAACCATCAAACCGTGGTTCTACTTTCAGGTTGAATCTATAAAAAGAGGGGGTATAGTCTGTTTTTCATACATTAAACGTGCCTACCTTTTTCTGGCATCGCATTGGAGCACTTTCGGGCAGACTAAGCATTCGTCGGGCAAAGGCGAGTTCCCAAGCCCTAACAGTCCGCTGAAGTGCGCGCATTTCGCAGGCGAATCAAACACCATCGGAGGATACTCTGTGGCTTTCACCGTGACCACTTTCATCTTTTCCGTGACAATGTCAATTTTGGACATGCAGAAAGGACACGCGTAATACGACTCTCTGGGAATGCTTGAAGTGTCAGTCAGCACGGTAGGCTTCTCGAATGTTTTCTCGCAACCCTTATACGGACACCGAAGCTTCTCCTCATGCCCATGCAAACTGGGAAACTGCACCCTGCCATACCCTCCAACGTGTACATCCGCTATGAATCGTGCATCGTGACACTTAATAAACCTATCCCTCCACCCGCACAACACAACAACACAACAAAAAGCAGAAAAGAGCCTCGAGCGGGCCTTGCTCCCGCGGCCTGCTGCTTACAAGGCAGCCGCTCTACTGGGCTGAGCTATCGAGGCACCCAAACTTTGCCCAGAACACACAACACATAAAATCCTACCCAAATAAAAGTTACTGTCAAAGACAAGAATAGAAAATCATACGAGACTGATTATTTCAGTCCATG
>CAYGVV010000195.1:0-3999 GCA_964353395.1 uncultured Candidatus Bathyarchaeia archaeon
ACCAACAAGAAGGCATTCGTATTCTCAACCTCTGGAACGCCAATCGGCATTTCAGGTCAACAACGATTTGAAGAGTACACAAGCAAATGTCATACGACCCTTAAAGAAACTCTTCAATCGAAAGGCTACAGGATTATTGACGAGTTTAGTTGTGCGGGTTTCAACACTAACAAATTCCTCAAATATTTTGGTGGAATAAACAAAGGAAGACCCAACAGTGAAGACCTCAAACATGCGGAAGCCTTCGCTGAGAAGCTGAAAGTTTAAACCAAACTAAAAACGAAAAGCTTGACAAACTTAACTTTTAAAAAAGGGATTTGCGGGTGAGGTCTCCACTAGAGTGTGGGTTCAAATCAACCCCCAGCTTTTCATTGGATTCCTGAAAAGAATTTAAACTGAGAGTCAAACGAACACCTTGATAAAGGAAGGTTTAAATAAATACCGACTCATTTCGTATATGCTTCAAGCTTAACGGATGAAAAAATAGATGTCATCTCAGGAATTTCGTCACATAGTTCGCATATTGGGTTCAGACTCAGCAGGTACGCTGAAGGTTTCTTACGCAGTAACAGAAATCAAAGGCGTCAGCCTAAGCCTCGCCAACGCCATACTGAAAAAGGCTGGAATAAACCCTGACATGAGGGCAGGGTTCCTCACAGAGGCAGACGTAGACAAAATAGAGGAAGTAACAAAAGACCCTGCAAAGTATGGTTTACCCGCTTGGCTCTTTAACCGAAGGAAAGATTCGGAAACAGGAAAAGACATGCACCTCATAACCTCAGATCTTGCCTTAAAGACCAAAACCGACATTGACGAAACCAAAGAAATCAGGTCTTGGCGCGGATACCGCCACGCTTACGGACTGAAAGTACGCGGGCAAAGAACCAAAACCACGGGCAGAGCAGGAAAAGCCTTGGGCGTAAAGAAGAAGACACTCATGCAAAAGCCCGGAGGCGCACCTCAAGCTGAAGGAGGCAAGTAAGCATGGGTGATCCAAAGAGGCAGAGAAGAAAATTCGAAACTCCGCGTTTTCCATGGCGCAAAGACATCCTGCAAGAAGAGCTCAAGCTCCTGGGCACTTTCGGCTTGAGGAATAAGCATGAACTCTGGCGAAGCGAAACAATGCTCAGCAAGTTCCGAGGCATCGCGCGTTCACTCATCGGCAGAACACCTGAAGAACGAGTGAAAATGGAGAATGAACTCCTGACGCGCCTGAAGAAACTCGGCGTCCTCCAAGAGACAGCCGTCTTAGATGATGTTTTGGACTTATCCATTGAAGATATTCTTGAGCGTAGGCTCCAAACCATCGTTTTCCGAAAAAGCTTAACCAAAACCATTCACCAAGCTCGTCAGTTGGTTACGCACGGGCACATAACCATCGAAAACCGAAGAGTGACAGTGCCCGGCTACATAGTATCACGCAAAGAAGAACAAGCAATCACATACGCCACTCAGAGCCAATTCGTTAACCCAGCGCATCCGACGCGTGTAGCCATGACTGTCGTGGCAAGACAGCCTGAAGTAAGGCAGCAACGCGATAGAAGAAGAGGCGGAAGAGGCGGTAGATTCTGAGCAGCAAAAGAAATGAGAAATGGGGCGTTGTCCACATTTTTAGCTCCTATAACAACACGGTAATCCACATAACTGACATTTCAGGCGCAGAAACCATCGCCCGCACAAGCGGCGGAATGTACGTCAAAGCAGACCGCTTGGAATCATCACCATACGCAGCTATGCGCGCCGCCACCGGAGCAGCTGAAGTCGCCCGAGACAAAGGCATCACAGCTATACACATCAAAGTCCGCGCGCCAGGCGGCTCAGGTCCACGCACGCCAGGACCAGGTGCACAAGCAGCCATCAGAGCCTTTGCAAGGTTCGGTTTCCGTATAGAACGCATCGAAGAATGCACGCCTATTCCTCACGACGGTACAAGAAGACCCGGCGGCAGAAGAGGCAGACGCGTATAGTCGCTTCACTTTCCCCTTTATTAACAGAAAAATTGAAATAATGCACTTATGCTCCTATTGAAGCGCACAGCCGTATTCATAGTCACTTGTGGAGTGTCTAAATAAGTGAAAATAGAAGTACTCGAAAAAGACGCGATAAATATTCGAATAATCGTCAGGGACGCAGACGTTACGTTAATGAACGCTCTGCGAAGGATAGGGCTCGCTGAAGTTCCCAGCATGGCAATAGCTGAAGTAGTAATGATAGAGAACTCTTCAATTCTGCAGGATGAGATGATAGCTCACAGGCTTGGGCTTGTCCCGCTGAAAACAGACTTGGATACTTACAATCTTCCCGAAGAGTGCGAGTGCCAAAGCGAGTTCGGCTGTGGAGAGTGCCGCGTCACGCTCACGTTGAACGCGGAATCAAACGAAGGCACGCGAACGGTCTACTCTGGAGAACTGGTCTCTGAAAACCCGGACATAGTGCCGGTCTCTGAGAAAGTGCCGATCATGAAGCTGGCTAAGGGACAAAAACTGAAGCTTGAAGCCTACGCCAGGCTTGGAAAAGGGCAAATCCACGCGAAATGGCAGCCAGTCTGCGTGTGCGCGTATAAGTACTATCCAAAGATAGAGACTCCGAGCAAAGATTGTGAAGACTGCGCAAAATGCGCGGACATATGCCCTAGGAAAGTGCTCGCAATGAAGGGCAACAAAATCGACGTGCGCGACCTCTTGGCTTGCAACCTGTGCATGGATTGCGTGGAAGCTTGCCCGAAGAAAGACGAGGGCATAAAGGTCACGTGGGTAAAGAACGCTTATATCATGAACATAGAATCAACAGGCGCGCTTCCCCCAGAAAGAGTACTGCAGGAAGCAACCAAAATATTGGATAAACAACTAAAAGAATTCGAAGAACAGTTAAAGGTGGCACAAGAATGAGAGAAACCAAATCCACAAACCAAGAAATCATACAGCTTATCCGACACCTCAAGAAGCAAAGTAAAGAGAAAGAAGCAGGCATTTGGCTAGACGTCGCCGAGCACTTGGCTAAGCCGAGCAGGCACCGCGTAGCCGTGAACCTCAGCAGGATAAACAGGTACACCGAGAAAAGCGAAACCATAGTGGTGCCTGGCAAAATCTTGGGATCAGGCACTTTGGATCATGCTGTTACAGTAGCCGCGTTTGCTGTTTCTGAAAAGGCAAAAAAGAAACTGACAGCCGCAAAGGCAAAATACTTGTCTATCAGTGAACTTGTGGAAAAAAACCCCCAAGGCTCCAACGTCAGGATAATTGGGTGAAAAAGATGCAAGCAGCAAAAACCTCAGCAAAAACATCGGCAGCTGTAGTGAACGGCGAAGGCCTCATTCTTGGCCGCATGTGCAGCAAGGTCGCCAAGAGACTCCTCAACGGCGAACAAATCATCGTAGTTAACGCAGAGAAAATCGTGATCTCCGGCAAAAGAAAGAGCAAAGTGGCAGAAGCCCACAAATTCCTCGAAGTAGGCGCTCCTGAACGTGGACCATTCCACTCTCGAAGACCCGACCGCATTGTCTGCAAAACCGTCAGAGGCATGGTGCCGTGGAGGCAGCCAAAAGGCAAGAACGCCTACAAGAGGCTAAAGGTATTCTTAGGCGTACCCCAAGAGTTTAAAGACCAGAAAATGGAGACCATTGAGCAAGCCAACGCGGCGAAGCTGACGGGTCCGCACTTTACGCTCGGAGAACTAGCCATAGCAATAGGATGGAACCAAGGTGCATAGTTATGGCAGGCAAAAAAGTGTTAGTTGTTAGTGGAAATAGAAAAACAGCCGTAGCCCGCGCTGTCGTCAGACAAGGCGTCGGAAGAGTACGCATAAACAAGACACCTGTGGAGATTCTTGAGCCAGAAATCGCACGCGAGAAAATAATGGAGCCCCTCCTGCAAGCGGGAGAAGCCGCTTGGAAACAGGTGGACATGGATGTGAAAACTTCCGGCGGAGGCTACATGGGTCAGGCGGAAGCCGCCCGTATGGCAATCGCCAACGCGCTGTTGAAGTGGACTAAGAGCACTC
>CAYGVV010000196.1:0-3995 GCA_964353395.1 uncultured Candidatus Bathyarchaeia archaeon
AGCCACCTCAAGAACTTGCACTCCAGCTACTATTGAAACTAAGAAAGCAAAGATTACAATTGCCGTGAGAGCTATCTTCTTCATGCTCCTCAATAACACATTATGCCAAGTTACTTTTAGCTCTCCCTGAAGAACAAAGTGTTCTCCTAAAAGAACAGCTTGAGCAACTTAAATTTTGGATAAAAATCAATCTCAAATTTGCTATTGCCTGTTGGTTTCTGCTTTTTCTCATGGCTGTTTTGTGTCGCAGGCATTCTTAAAACTGCTCTCAGCATTTCACAAGAAAAGAATTCGATATATAAGCAGTTATACAGTAACTATAGGTGATGCATAATGGCTGCAACCAAGAACCAATACGATGAATTCCTCCACAGAATACAGCAAGCAAAAATGAAGGAACTCTGGGACAACAAAGAAGACAAAGCGTGGGAAACTGCCTGAACCTGGCGACTCTCTCTTCAAGTGTTTAGATAAACTTTCGGCAAGAACAGTTACCTATAATCAAGCACCATCGTGTAAACACATGCCTCGATAAACCAGCCGATGAAACGCGTGAACCAAGATTAATGACTCTTTTGGATTTTTGCATGTCTCTCCTCCGAATAAAATAAATAGCCGCGCCGCATTATGTTTCCAATAGGAAACAAATCCATGTCTTCGGAGTCCTTAGAGCAAAGAGCCCAAATTCTCAAAATCACAGCGTTATCACCAAACAGCGTCAGAGAAATAGTCCACTCACTAAAAACAAGAACTTCCAACACCATTTCACTGCTGAAAAAAATGAACGAAGAACAACTAATCGAAATAAAATACACCCAAACCTCAAAAAAAGGCAGACCAAGAAAATACATCACCGCCACTCCACTAGGCTGCGAATTCCTCGATGCATACAACAAACTAAAAATGAAACCTCTCCGAGCAACAAAACAAGACCTGGCACACGCCGCAGAAGACGCAAAATACGCTAGCCGACTAATCGAAAACGGGCACTCACCCTTCCAAATCCTCTTGGAGCTTAACACAATTGCCAGCAATATTAAAAACTCTTCAAAGAATCATCCAACTCTTTGACGAAAACCAAATCGACTACATGATAATCGGCGGCTACGCGCTGCCCTTCTACGGAAGAATCCGCACCACAGTCGACCTAGACCTTGCAGTAGCAGTCAAAACCCAAGCAAAACACGACGCCCTAATCAAACTCCTAAAAGCAGCCGATTTCGAACCAACCATCAGCTCTCCAAACAACCCTCTAATACTAGTGGTGGACCGCAAAGAGCACATAGAACTCGAACTCTGGACCAAACCCGACGGCATAGAATTCAACAACGAAACACTACAAAGGAGACAAAAAGCCAGGCTAAGCAACAACTTGTCAGCATGGATTGTCTCACCAGAAGACTTCATCATCAGCAAACTGGCACGACCAGACAGAGGCGCAGTAGACGAACAAGACGTGAAAAGTGTACTCATCAGACAAAACAACCTAGACAGCCGCTACCTGGAAAAAAGAGCCAAAGAAACCGGAGTTCTAACAATTCTAGGTGCAATCCAACGCTCAGAAGAATAACCCTCGGTAAACCACCAGTCTTCCGGAAAGAATTCTGTATAAGCAGTTATGCAGTAACCATAGGTGATGCCTAATGACGCAGGTAACCACAATCCAACTAGACAAATCAGTTGTGAAGGCACTGAAAAGACTCAAGAAATGCCCAAGGCAGACGTACAACGAACTAATTCTAACCTTAATAGAAGTCCGCTAAGCACGTTTGCTGGCAACTGTTAAATACTTGCCAATTCTATTTGGGTTTGAGAGACATGACATCTGAAGCCGAACTTAAAGAGATTCACAGTCTGCTTATGGAATTAAACAAGAAAGTACAAGGGCTAAATGAACTGGTGGAAGAAAGGCTCATCGGATGTGAAAAGCCGACTAAACAAGATGTCGAAGCCATAGAAGAATACGAAATCGCAAAGAAAAACAAAAAGCTGCGACTTGAGCCTTTGAGTAAATTATCAAAAGGGAACTAAGCTTTGCCAAAGTTCCTGGTTTTTGTAGAAAGCAAGTTGTCTACTCCATTTCAACACGCGAAAAAGCTTACGAATAGGCAATTGGAAACAAAAGGCCTGTCTCTAATGCGGCAGCTACAATTCTTCCACTATAAACCAAAGCGGTGTGTGGACGTTGTGGCGCGGGATGCGGGATTTGAACCTACGCGACCTTTCGACCACAGACTAACTAAGTTCAGCGCTAAATAGAATTGTTCAAGTGATTTTCTGTGGCGCTTCTTTCTGTCTGAGCGTTTGGGCAGGCAATATTGCTCGTTGTCTTCTGCTTTTTCTAATAGCATTTTTGTGTCGTGGAAATTCTTATGAAGTTGCGGTTTGCCTTTGCTTTGTGGTGACTGTGCTTTGGTTTTGACTGCGCATGTGGAGTTTAAGGCTGTTCTGCAGCGGGGCAACCGCATCCAAGTTCCACGGCTCATCCGCTGGAGTTACAAGATGGAGACAAGTCAGGTTCTGAAGGTCTCCGTGCATTTCGAGGGGCTTTGGAGTAGCGAGGAGAAGTTTTTTGCTCAGATGTCCAAGGACGGGCGGATATGCGTTCCGAAGCTTACGTGCGGTTTGCTGAAGGCTGCTTATGAAGGACAGAGCATCATTGGTGCGGTCGTCGCTGTGGAGTTGCGTCCCTTCGACGCGGATGAGGAAACGGAGGATGAGGAAGAAGACTGAGAAACAGCGCTGAGTTGTTCTCCCTTGTTTTGTTGAGTGAAGTTCTGAGTGTGCTTGGCTTTCTTGTGTCGTGTGTGTTCTTGTGGGAGAACAGTTTGTTCTTCAGGGAGAATTAATAACCAGTTGCCTATGTTTATGGTTTAGGGACCCGCATGAACTGCCGTATTGGACTCGCCTTTGTACTTGTTAGTTTGATTGTTTCAGCGTTTATCTGCGCTTTGCCTGTTCAGGCTCAACCCCTCGGAAATGTGTACATTAAAGCTGATGGCTCTATTGTTTGTACAGATAAGATTCGTCGAGATGGCGAAATCTACACGTTTCTGGGAGATGTATCGAGTAACTTGACTGTTGAAAGCGACAGCATTGTTATCGATGGAGCAGGCTACGCCCTCAAGCCAGAGGTAAGTCACGATTCTCTTGCGTTGATTCTTGACGGCAGAACCAACGTCACAGTGCAGAATCTAGTCATTAATAATTCAGGTTCAGGGATTAACTTGAACCAGACTTCCAACTGCAAAATAATCGGCAACACCATAATTGTGAATCAGAGCGCCATCAGTCTGAGAAACTCAAACAACAACAGCATAACCGGCAATTCAATACAAGCAACCTTGGAAGGCATATCCTTCCTGAATTCTTCAGACAACATCATTTCTGAAAATGAAGTCAACGTGGAGGTTTTTGTAGGCTTGAACTTCTACAGTTCCTCAAACAATGTCGTTCAGAGAAACAACCTAACTAGCCGCAAAGACATGCCAATGGCACCAATAGCTTTCGGCATCCAGTTGGGAGGCTTCGGCGTCAATAACACTTCTAACAATAAAATAATTGAAAACAACATAAGCGGCTACAATGGAACGGGCATCATGCTGCAGAACGTCGATTACAATGTGATATCAGACAACAATCTCGCAGGCAACGACGAAGCAATGCACATTCAGAGCTCCTCAAACAACCGTATCCTTGCAAACAATTTATCAAGAAACAACATGGGTATTGTGCTGGAACTAGGTTCAAACAACATTCTCAGAGACAACCAGCTCATGAACAACAAAAACGCGTTCAAAGCTTACGGAGACATGCTTCCAGACTGGATACATGACGTCGACACATCCAACAAAGTTGACGGCAAACCAATCTACTACTTAATAAACGAGCATGATAGAACCGTGCCATCTAACGCTGGATGCGTTATCCTTGTGAACTGCGTAAACATGAAGGTGCAAGACCTTGACCTTTCAGCCAGAGGACAAGGAGTAACA
>CAYGVV010000197.1:0-3941 GCA_964353395.1 uncultured Candidatus Bathyarchaeia archaeon
TCCTCCATTCTGCAGGAAAATTGAACGAAGACATGGTTAGCGTAGAGCACGATAAGAAACGCATCTACATCGACAACATGGATAACACAATCTACAGCGTCAACACGCAGTACGCTGGCAACTCTGTGGGCTTCAAGAAACTTGCTTTCCGCCTCGCCATCCGCAAGGCAAGCAGTGAAGGTTGGCTTGCAGAGCACATGCTGCTCATGGGAGTGCATGGTCCAGGAGGCCGCAAAACCTACTTCGCTGGTGCTTTTCCCAGCGCTTGTGGAAAAACTTCCACCGCGATGCTTCCGGGGGAAACTATATTGGGCGATGACATCGCCTACATTCGCGACATCGATTCCGTAGCCCGTGCAGTGAATGTTGAAGCTGGCATTTTCGGCATAATTCAAGACGTCAACCCAAAAGACGACTCTTTAATCTTTAAGGTACTCAATAACCCAGGTGAGATTGTCTTCTCTAATGTGCTGGTCAAAGATGGTAAGCCTTACTGGCTGGGCATGGGTTCTGAGATTCCAAGAGAGGGAATTAACTATTCTGGACAATGGGACGAGGGCAAAAAAGACGAGAACGGCAACGACATTCCACCTGCTCATAAGAACGCCCGTTACGCCGTAGCCCTCAAGGCACTGGAAAACTGCGATCCTGAACTGGATAACCCACTAGGAGTAGAGTTGGGATGCATAATGTATGGTGGCCGAGACACCAAGGCATACGTGCCTGTTCAACAGAGCTTTAGTTGGGAGCACGGTATCATTGCCTACGGCGCATCTTTGGAGACTGAAACAACCTACGCCACAGTTGGTCAAGAAGGCATACCAGAGATAAACATGATGAGCATCCAAGACTTCATCTCAATTCCCTTAGGCCAGAACGTCCGCAATAACTTAGAGTTTGGAAAAAAGCTCAAGAAAGCACCTATAGTCTTTGGAGTTAACTACTTCCTGCGGGATAAAGACAACAGCAAATACTTGAACACCCCGCAAGACAAGCATGTATGGATAAAGTGGATGGAGTTACGCGTGCATAACGAGATTGAGGCAGTCGAATCTCCCACTGGCTATCTTCCTAAATACGAGGATCTGCGGAAACTCTTCAGTCAAGTGCTGGACAGAGACTACGAAAAAGAGGATTACATCAAGCAATTCACTATTCGTGTTCCTGAAAACTTAGCTAAGATTGAGCGTGTGCAGCGGTTCTACCAAGAAAACGTCTCTGACACACCATTGGAACTCTTCGGCATATTGTATCTGCAACGCGAACGTCTGCTCAAAGCACAAGCGCGTTTTGGGGACTACATCTCACCAGAAAACTTTGAGGGGTAGAAAGAAAATGTTTCACAAATCTGAATCTGGAAATGGCCGAAGTATCGAAACCGCGAAAATTCAACATGCATCTTTTTTCAAGTTAGCATGTCAAGTCTTAAAAGTACCTATTTTACTGATTAGCGATTCATAATTGTTAATTATACTTGGGGACACCTCACATGACAAGCGTTAAAAAATCCAAGAAAGGTGCGAAAGACATGATGAAACGAGAAGCGGTCGAGAAAGGCGTGCTTTATACTCTAGACCTCACTAAGATCGAGGGCGACGGTTCCTTTCCCTGTCCAAAATGCGGGACTATGATATCTCCAGAAGACGAAACAGAAGAAGTCTACACGATAGTTGACACAAAAGTATACAACGGTGAACTGGTGGAACTTGTCATATCGTGTGGCACTTGCGGAACCCACATAAAGCTCGCTGGTTTTCAGCAAACCGTGGAAGATTTAGCCAGCGAATAACCGCGAACCCTTTTCTTATTCTAGAAGTTTTCTGCCTATTCCGACAAAAACCAGCCATAAGACTGCACCATCTACCGCGCCATCGAAGAAGCCCTGAAGGTGTTCTCCGAGGAAAACGCTGCTGTTCCCCAAGCAGAGCTATTAAGGCATAACCTTGATAGAGTAGCAGGGGTGTGTCGGTCGAATGTGGTTTGGCGTGAAGTTAGGGGTAGTTAGAGTTTTTGCTTTGCGGTCGGAAATGAATAAGCTATATAACGTAGTTGTCTCTGAAATCAATACTCGCAGCAGAAACGAACCCGTTCGGGTCACTTGAAGTGACTACTAAATCAAGGTGACAAGTCAAGGAGAAGCTACACGTGCCGAACTCATCAGGTGAAGAGCTTGAAGGAACGACGTTTGCAGTGTACTCCTACGTGGTTAAGGAAGGCAGGCCCGTGGGAACACGAGACGTTATGAGAGGGGCGAACCTGAGCAGTCCAAGCGTGGCTTACAGGCATCTTCAGAAGCTTGAGGCGTTAGGCTTGCTTTCGAAGAACGAGTACGGCGAGTACGTTATGAAAGAGAAGGCAAACATCCACGGCTATCTCTGGGTGGGCAGAAGTTTGGTGCCGAGAATGCTGTTTTACTCCTTCTTGTTTATGGGCATTCTCATCATTGAGATTGTGGTTCTCGCCATTCATTTTACAGTTGAGGATTACCAGTTTAAAGTTTTCTTCTTTTACTTGACTTTGATAACGGCAGCAGCTATGACGTTGTTTCTTGTGGAAGGAGTATTGCTGCTTTTCAAGTTTAAAAAGGGCGGTTCAAAATATAAGGTCACATGAGCCGAAAAGAGGCGAACCCTTCTTTCTATTTGCTTTCTAATAAGCAGTTTTGTTTGTTTTCAGAGGCTATTGCGAAGAGTCATCTAATTAAAAATGCAACAACCTAACATCCGCCTGAAAATTTTCACTCCCATATTTGCACAAAAAACGTGAAAAAACGTATTATACTCTAAAACCAACAGGTAATGCCCCACTTACCGAGTTAACCAAAGAGGTGGAGACTACCTTGAAAAACATGAAAATCACACTACTTGAAGAAAGAACAGACGACGCTTGGTTCGACCTAAGCCTGAGACAACTTCGCGCAGGCGAAGTACGCTTCTACAAAGTCGACGACCTCCTCACCGACAAATGGCTCTTCAAAGTCTGCATAGACCAAGAAAACAACAAAGCCATAGTCAAAGCCATAAAATGCCCGCCTGGAAAACTGTTCAGCCAGCTTGAAGGCGCCACCATGCTCTTCCAAAAAAGCAGCGTCAACGAAGACCTTTATTACGACATAATCTCGCTTACTCGCGTTGACCAAGAAGGCAGAGTCCGAAGAGAAGTGGTGAAAACTTTAGAAGAAGTGCCTTCGGCGATACGCGATAACTTCGAAGTCAAAACCTACCAAGAAGCAACCGGCAGAAAACTCCTAGGAAACCACTTCGTAACCCTATCCAAAAAAGATAACGAAAAAGACATGATCACCCTGTTCGTAATCGAGAGAGCATGGACGCTTCCAGTTGAAGAAAGACAGAAAGCCATGGACCTTATGACGCTCATCAGGAAACTGGAGAAGACCAGCATCGCCGAAATTCATAACGTCACCAACGAGCAGTACGGACTCGAGAAAGCCGCCCTTGACAACCTGCTAGCGGCGCTTGAAGCGAAGGGAAAAATAAAGCGTCTAGACGACAGCTACGTAAAAGCCGCGTAGGCTACTTCCTGAAAAGGTCTTTCAGGACCTCTTCGGGCTTGAATTCCTCTTTTGACCTGACTGAAGCCTCTTCCACGTAAAGTCTAACAGCTCGCTCAAGTACATCGTCGCTGACAGGAATGTAATCCAAGTCGTCGTTGAAGTAGTTCATTAGCGAAGCGGCGCACGCAAACTTCACCATGTTCTGCTCCATACGCGCGGAGAACTTCATGCTTCCAGGTATCCGCTTCAGAATAGCTGCTCTGGCTTTGCTGATGGCTTCGTAGGTTTCAGTTGTTATCATAACTGGCTTCTTTGGGAAGCGTCCCTTCACAAGTTGGTGCCCAGTTTCAATAGCATACACTAGGCTAACGTGGTCGCGTATCTGGCTGGCGCCTTTATCCATGCTCACTTCGCCCATTGCCAAGCG
>CAYGVV010000198.1:0-3932 GCA_964353395.1 uncultured Candidatus Bathyarchaeia archaeon
ATTTTCATACATATTTTAACGGGTTCAGTGCAAACGTATTCTTCGAAGATTGTTTTGGGCATTTCAAAATCGATCATGGCTACGCGGGATGGATCCATTGCCCGAAGTTTCAAGCCGTCGGGTTCAATTTTGAAGGTAGCTTCATCTACGAGTATTGAGATGGCTGTAGCCATGTCTCTTAAGAGTTTTGAGTCAGCTACTTTGAGCTTAAACATACCAATCTTCCTCGTTTAATGCATACGCTGTCGTGTTATAAAGATTTACGCAATTAAGCGTGATGCTTATAGATAAAGTATTCTTGGCTGAGAAATAAAAAAAAGTAGCGGGATGGTTGCTGGATTTTGCTTAAGCGTTTCTCTGGCTAAACGTACTTCTTTTCGTTGTAGCAATACCATCTCTGATATTGTTGGACAAAGGTGAGAGGCCGATTGCATGTTGGGCATAGCGGTTGAGTGGATTGAGTCGGTTGAGTTGGTTGCGCTGCAGCGTAGGGTTGAGTGACTGGTGCAGCTTGTGCGGCAACTGGCTTCAGAACCACAAAATCTGCTGCCCCTTGAATGCTATCCCATCCAAAGTCTTGAACCTCTCCGTCATCGTTTTCTACGCTCAGGGATATTCCTGTCTTTCCAACTGTGAAGCCTACGTCTTTGACTGTCCCGACTAGGTTTCCGTTTCCGTCAATGACTTTCATGCCTATGAGTTTGTCTTTGGTTACGCTTTTTTCTTTTGGTGGTTTAGACAAATGAGACACCTGCGTCAGTATTTGACGGCGTAGGTATAATAAACTTTCACCTAATTCCTTAGCCTGCCTTCACAATCCGACAGAAAAAGGCTAATCATGCCATTCTGACAGGCAGGCAACACTCGTTCGATTCGAGGTCGAAAGATTTAAATGTAAAACGGCTGAGTAAAGTCTATGTCAACACCTAATTACGATCAAAGCAAACTCGCAAGCCTCAAGACGTACATGCTAATCGCCTTCATCTTCAACATCATCGGCATGATCGGTTTCGGGCTCTTAGGAATATGGCAAATTATTACTTGGGCCACTTGGTCAGGCACCTACTTCTACGGCGCTTATTTAGCTGGCTATAGCACGGGCTTCCTAATTACGGGCATCGTCCTCTTAGTCTTCTTTGTGTTCGCACTGCTGATCTTCATGAGAGTACGCAAAATGTACAACGCAGTTAACCGCGGCGACATAGCTACACTGAAGTCTCTCAACAACATGATGTGGGCAATCCTGGCGCTCATCTTCACAGGCGTTATCTCTGGTATTATGCTCCTAATCTCCTTCGGTCCAATAAACGAACTCGGCCAAGCACCTGGAGCTTCTCCGCCGCCTCCACCACCAAGCTAAGACTAACAGCAACAGACTCTGTCCTGAGCTAAACTAACCCTTCTTTTTTATATTTTTCAACTAATTCGAAAACGGATTTCAGGGGTCAATTTTTCCGGGCAAAAAGGGACTGTTACTTCAAGCTAAAAAAACTAATCTCATCTTTTGGCAAAGAGAAGGATAACGTAGTTCTAGCTGTACTCTCTGAACGTGTAGCTGCATTTCGTGCAACGCAAAAACTGAGTAGACGATTCGTCAGCACCTCTGGTTTGAACCTGCCAGACATAAGCGGTGTTGTTTCCGCATTTTGGGCATTCGATTCTTACAGTGGGGAGCGTTCGCAGTTTTTGCTCTTCCTTTCCTATGACGGCAACGAACTGTTGAGGAGTGTGCTGTATGACTTTGCCGACTTTTGGTTCAACCTTCTTGCTTGACTCTGGCTTCTTGTAGCCGCATTTGGGGCAAACAAGCGCAAGCGAGGTTTCTTTGCCGTTCTTGGATTTCTTAGGTTCAAGACGGGAACCGCATTTCGGGCAGAATTCCATTATCCGTTACTCCGTTATTCGTGCTGTTTCCCCTTTGCTTGGTCTCTTTTAAACTTTTTCATAATCCCAAAAGGTGGGCGTTATTCAGGGCTTATTCCAGAGGCTATGAGGTGTGCTACTCGGAGAGCTTCAGGGATGTTGCTTCTTGTTGAGGTTAACCTCAGGATTTCTTTTGCAGCTTCCTGGGTGATGCCTGCGATTTCGATGTATATCTTTTGTTTACCGTTTCGGATTGTCACAGGGATTATTTCTCCTGCGTTGAGAACGGCGTTCCAGCGTTCTTCGCTGTTGGGCAGGTTTCCTAGTGCTTGGCGGACTTTGGCGAGGTTGGGTTTCTTGTGCGTTACTGCTATGACGGGGAGGTTTGTTTGGGCACTAAGTGTTTTAATGTCCACTATGTTGAAGCCTGCGAACGTTATTCCGTTGAGCATTATAACACGGAGTTGTTTGTAGTGCGGCGAACTAGTTATCATGTCTGCTATTTTGGTGGTGGCGTCGAAGTTGTCCACTGTTACGGTGGTGCGCATGACGCCGTCAAGCCAGTATCCTCCTCTGAAGACAACACCGACAACGGGTACCTTGTCTTTCGAGTGCGGGGTGAATTTGCCATCGTCAACTCCCAGAACACGGATTTCGGGCTTAATGACGCGGAGGGTTTTGTGGCTCAAAACAGTTCCTCTATGGCTTAGAAGCCTGTGAGTGTTATAAGGTTAGCGAGTGTGCGGCTTTGGTTACTACGAGTATGCCCTATTCGGCTTCACGTTTTGGCAGCGTAGGGCTGGCTGCAGTTTTCGGGTGGACGCATCGCTTGGAACTGAAAACGTTTTTAGACTGCAGGTGCACTCCTTCTATTCGAGCCGGGGTGGCGGAGTGGTTAACGCGCTGGCCTCGAGATCCAAGTTTGCACAAAAGAGGGCCTGTGCCACGAAGACAAGCCAGCCAGTGGGCCTTGTGCTCGCAGGGGTTCGAGTCCCTTCCCCGGCGCCACTTTACAGTTTGGAGCCACTTTTCGGGATATTTTGGAAGAACAAAGGGTACATTTCTGAGAGTTTTAAGGCGTTTTTGGCAAAAGGAGTCCATCTGCAGCTTTTATGAGAATAGTCCACGAAGGAATGACTTTTGTGAATGTTTTTTACTGGTTACAATTTGGCGTGAGGGGGCGTTCTAAAACGGAAGCGTCGCAAACGTGGCTTCTGATTCAGATTCTGAATTCATAATTGTTATAAGCAGTTCCCATTCATATTGACCCTTTGCGCCAAAATGTTGTTAAGGGTTTTGAGACTATGAAAAATCTAAAAGTTGTCAGAGTACAATCTTCTGATGGCGAGCTTCACTTTGTCTTGAAGGAGTCTGAGACCTACGAGGGTTCTTTGAAGTCCAAAAAATATGATGCTGCTGAGGTTAAGGAAGCAACCAAGAGAGAAGCCTCTAGACCCCTTCTTTTGATACGTGAAGAGTGAAGTTACCATGCCTAAACGGCTCGCATACCGTTAAGTACATCACCGATCTTGTCGGGGGCGTACTTGCCTTAACCTGTTTTCAAACTTAGTTGAGAGTGGGAATTGGTTTACTGGTAAGTTGATGCTGAAATCCTTTCTCCAGTGCAATTTGCTTTAAGACATCAGAAGCCAAATATTGACTTTCGTTCCTGCTTTGACCCTGCTTCCTCGTCATGGTCTTCTTCCGAGATGTGATGAGCCACATGGATGGCTAAGCCTGTGGCAGCGCCTGCTGAGAGCCCCAGAAGAAGGTCGGTGAGCCAGACATATTGTGCTGAGTTCAGCAAAGCCAATACTACGAGTAAATCAAAGACCACAGCGATGGCTAGATAGCCGTAGCACCACGTTTTCACGCTTGTTCCCCTCGGCTGATTTATTCCTATGCCAACCAGTACGCCCAGCATTATCAGGAAACCTATCAACGCGTAAATCCAATCGTAAATCAAGTGTTTCACCCGTTTGGCTTGGCGTATGTTTTGTCCTCGTCGCTTTAATAGCTTATCTGGTTGCCACTAGGTTTTTCTAATTCAAGTAGAGATCCGTGGTGTG
>CAYGVV010000199.1:0-3919 GCA_964353395.1 uncultured Candidatus Bathyarchaeia archaeon
TACTCCAAAACTAAGTAGGCGGATCTGAAAGTGAAAAATGCCTAATCTGGAAGAACACTGTGCAAGGACTCTTAGAATATACAAAGTCGAAGGCAGAGATATTCATTCTTGGCTAGATGAGCCTTCCAGAGAATATGCAGGCTCTCATAGGCAGTTTCGACATGATACGGAAACAGTAAAGCTTGTTGGAGAACTTTTTGGCAAGACCTACGGCAAAGAACTTGCCGAGAACATAGCTTTAGACCATATTATGGCTGACCATGAGGGAGAAGTAAAGAACCGTAACTCTGATATTATCATCAACTTACCAGAGAATAAAGAAATACCTGCTATCCCTTGCACCCACTGCCGCACTTTGCTAAAACCAAGCGACCAAACATGCCCCAACTGTGGGGCTCCCAGAACAAGGATTATTGAAGAATTTGACCGAGCAATTGAAGTCGAGAAAATAAAGGTTCAGGAACAGAAAAAGCAGCTTAGGCACGAGGTATTAAAAGAACTTAACCTTAGGAAAAATCCTTCGCAAAGGCGTATTTGGTATTACTTGACTCCAAATGATCCCGTTTGCATGAAATTACTGAAAGAAGACATTGAAAACGTTGGGCTTCACCCAGAGTTCGCACCAGAATATCTGAGAATCTTAGAATCGCATCATCCCGAACTTGTTGAAAGATACAAGCCGCTCTTGGAAAAATACGGGCATGATTATTTTGTTGCCGAGAAGAAACACAAAGTGCATGTGCATATAGATGGAATAGTGACAACGCTTTTGGGCATTTTTGTTATCGTTCTTTCATTGGGCACAATACTTCTCGCTTTTCAAACGCCATATGGCACAGTTCCAGGTCCATTCATAGCATTAGCCACATTAGGTTTGATTTTAGGGCCTTTCTTGCTCCTAGCTGGATCACAAATGATGCAAAAAGGAAAGCTTAAACTAATCAGTTTAGGTTTTCTGATAATGATAATTGTGATTGCATCGGGTTTTTACACATGGATGGGGTGGGGGTCTCAAATGAAAACGGTGCAAATTAAAGTGCAATATAGCGGAAGTTGGAGTGGGGAATACTATTCTGGTCCGTCCGATTCCGACCTTTATTCGGTACCGACTACCTGGTTGGGTTCTGGAAACACAACATTGATTCTTAATCGACCAAGCAACGCTTATCCCAAATGGGACATTACTCTCCAGGCTACTATGCTTGATCTTTATGGCGACCCATTAACTATAACAATTATGACCATGGATGGAAGAGTATTAAATTACTCTCTAGGGACTAAAATTAGATACGAAATAATTAGGTAAACTGTCGACAGTTTTTCAGCTCGTTCACAGAATACAAGGACAATATCTTTGTTGTTTCGGGGATGCCACAGCTTCTCTTGAACCCTGAGCAAATCCTAACCAAGCAAGCCCTAACCAGCCCTGAAGCCACAACAATTAGCGAGCAAAACCAAATTCAAGAGCTGAGCAACGCATTAAAAGACATGATGAGAAAGGAGTTTCTGAATGCAGAAAAAGTTTAAATTTAGAAGTGCAGCGGCGAAACTGAGTAGTAAACTATTTCTCCTCGACGGTTCATCACCGCAAGGATTAGCTCTTTCTTGAGGCTCTGGCACTGTATAAGAGCGTTCGCCAAGTCTTCCACAGGCATGGGTTTGCCCTCCTGCGTGCTCATGACAAGGAAGGAGGCTGTGTCTTTGCCGTAGGCGCCTCGTTCGTAAATCCTGAAGTCAATTGCTGCGCCGAACCCTTCTCGCACTACGTAGCCTCGGCTTCGCAAGTCACGGTAAATTAAGTAGTGAACCCAAGCGTTCTCGTCCACAACTTCATAAGCGGTGAGGAGGTTTTGGAAATCCACTGCCTCGCCCTTCTTGTCTTTAACTTGCAGCATCTGCTTGTCCAGCAGGAAGAGCGCTTCGTAAAATGCAAGCGTAAACACTTCGTTCTCGGTTGTTCCGTAGCCGCGTTGAGAGAGTGCGTCGACGCTGCTTTTCTCGGCGATGCGTACGCCTTTTTCCACAAGCAGTCCATCTGCCTTAGGTTCCTGGCTGTTACTGCTTGACTGGTCTTGTGTGTTCTTGCTCATTGGGTTTCAATCCGAAAGCACTCTTACTTGTGCCTTGTGAATTTAACGAAATCTTCCTTATAATAGATGCCGTTCTCATGGATTATGCCTGAAATGTACTTCAGTGGAGTGACGTCGAAGGCTGGGTTAAGCACGTTGACGCCGATTGGAGCGATTTGTATGCCGCCTATATTCGTGACTTCAGCAGGGTTACGTTCTTCGATGGTGACGTCTGATGCTTTGCGGGTTAAGTCAAATGTGGATTTCGGCGCCGCCACGTAAAACGGCACTTTGTGCTCTTTGGCTAAGACTGCAACGCCGTATGTGCCGATTTTGTTGAAGACGGCGTCTTGGACGATGCGGTCTGCGCCCACGATGACCAAGTTGACGAGGCCTTTGCTCATGACGTAGCCTGCCATATTGTCTGTGATTAACGTGACTGGTATGCCGTCGCGCATTAGCTCGTAAGCGGTGAGCCTTGCGCCTTGCAGCAACGGGCGGGTTTCATCCGCGATGACTTTGATTTTCTTGCCCTGCTCCCATGCGGCTCTGATTACGCCAAGTGCGGTGCCGTACTCAACGGTTGCCAACTCGCCTGCGTTGCAGTGCGTCAGGATGGTGTCGCCATCTTTGATGAGGGCAGCGCCGTTCCTGCCGATGGCGCGGTTGGCTTCTGCGTCTTCGTCCGCGATTTTCTGCGCTTCCTGAACCACGAGTAATCTCAGTTTTTCCACGGTTCCAGAGGAACCCCGCGCCTTGGCAAGGACTCTGTCTGCCGCCCAGAAGAGGTTCACAGCGGTCGGTCTCGTGCGCTTAATTGTCACAGCGGCGTCTTCCAGTTCCGCCAGCAACTTCTCTTTCGTGCTTGCTTTTGAATGGTAAGCCGTTAATGCTATGCCGAAGGCTGCAGCGGCACCCAGCAGCGGTGCGCCTCGGACGCGCAGGTTTTTTATGGCTTCAGCCATCTGGTCGCATGTTCGGATTTGCAAAGTTACTGTTTCAAGTGGGAGCTTGGTCTGGTCTGGTGTTAGAACTGTTCCTTCTCGCCATTCTATTGTGCGCATTGCGGAGCCTCACATGCCGTTGTATAAGCCTAAGACTAGGAGGGTTCTGTTTAAGATTTCGCTAAAAAAGAGAAATAAAGAAGGAAAAACGAAACTTAAGCGCGATTTTCAGCGTCAAAGGGCGACTTGAGGTACGTAACAACCTCAACTGGAGCGTCACTGCTGACCTTCAAACGTTTCTTCCACTCGTCTCCGACGGCGATAAGCGAGAAGACACCTGAAACTTCAGCTTTCGCCTTCTTGACAAGGTTAACTAGCGCTTCCTGGGTTTCTCCGCTCTTAATCATATCGTCCACTATGAGGACGCTGTCTCGTTTCTTGATGATTTCTTTTGGAATGTAAAGCGTCACGGTTACGCCTGAGTCTTTGCCCAGAATGAAAGTTTCATCCAAGAAGGCTTTAACGCCGACTTCCTTGTTGCGTTTTGCCACGATAAGGTTGACGCCCAACGCGTTAGCCACCATCGTTGCCAAGGGGACTCCGTCAACCGCCGCGGTTAGAACCTTTGTCACGCGTTTTCCAGCGAAATTCGAAAGAGCATGGTTTGCCGCTTGCTGCAGTATGTTGTAGTCGCCTACGATTTCGGTGTTGTCGAAGTAGCCTGTCTCATCAAATTTTATCCTGTTCCGCAGTTCAGTTTCCAATCCAACAAGTTTGGTGAGAACTCGCCAGAGTTGCTTCGCTCTTGTAGTGTTTGGCAAAACGTGTCCTTTCGCGTATCTACTGTGGACTGTCACGGGCAAGCCTGTTTTGGAGGCTAACTCCCGATATGTAATATTACGCTTA
>CAYGVV010000200.1:0-3817 GCA_964353395.1 uncultured Candidatus Bathyarchaeia archaeon
GCGCAGGAAGTTCTCGAATGCGGTTTCGCCGAGGGTTTCGCGCATGAGGTCGCTGGTTTCCATCTCGTCCAAGGCTTCTTTGAGGGATTCGGGCAGTGAGACGATGTTTCGGGCTTTGCGTTCTTCGTAACTCATGTGGTAAACGTTCAGCTCCACTGGGTCACCTGGGTCAATCTTGTTCTTGATGCCGTCCAAGCCTGTGGCGAGGAGAACCGCGAACTGCAGGTAGGGGTTGCCGGAGCCGTCGGGGCAGCGGATTTCGCATCTTGCGGCGCCTTTTCTTCCGCCGAAGTTGGGTACGCGGATGAGTGGTGAACGGTTTTTGTGTGCCCATGCGAGGTACACTGGGGCTTCGTAGCCTGGGACTAGGCGTTTGTAGCTGTTTGGCCAGGAGGCGAGAATTGCGCTCATTTTGCGTCCGTGGGCGAGTTGTCCGCCGATGAAGTTTCTTGCGAGGTCTGATAGGTAGCCGTTTTTGGCGTCTTCAGCGTAGAAGAGGTTTTCGGTTACGCTTTTGTTCCAGAGGCTTTGGTGGGTGTGCATTCCTGAGCCGTTGATGCCTGCGAAGGGTTTGGGCATGTGGGTGGCTATGTAGCCGTTTCGGGCGGCGACAATTTTTGTCACCATCTTCATCGTGATTGTGCGGTCGGCGGTTACGAGGGCTTCGTCGTATTTGAAGTCGATTTCGTTCTGTCCCAAGGCAACTTCGTGGTGGCTTATTTCGATCTCTATGCCGAAGGGTTCAGCCATGTCGGCGATTTCCCGTCGTAGGTCATCGGTGAGGTCGCCTGGGTGGAAATCAAAGTAGCCTGCCATGTCTATGGGGGTGGGTAAGCCGCCGTTTTCGGCTTCTTTGACTATGAAGAATTCGAGTTCTGGCGCGCAGACGTATGTGTAGCCTGCTTTGTTGCATTTTTCTATTGCTCTTTCAAGTACGTAGCGTGGGTCTCCTTCAAAGCGCTTGTTTTGCGGAGTGTAAATGTCGCAGATTAATCGGCACGAGGATTTCTCTTTGGGTCGCCACGGCAGCACGGCGAATGTTGTGGGGTCGGGGACCAACACCATGTCGGATTCTTCAATGGGTCGGTAGCCCGTGATTGATGAGCCATCGAATGATTGCCCGTTTTCGAAGATGCCTTCGATGTTCTTGCTGTTTACAGCTAGGTTCTTGATGATGCCGTTTATGTCGGTGAATTGGAGTCTAACGAATTTTATCTCTTGATCTTGAATTTGTTTAATAACGTTGGTTACGTTTTTTTTCCAGACTGTATCTTTGAAATTTTTCATTTTTGTCATTCCTCACATTAAGCGTTAGTCTTGGTTTTCATATGTTATGGAAAACACATTTATCATAAACATATTTAAGTTTATCGCTTTATGCGTTAGATAAACGTTCAGGAATATTTGGAAACATTGAAATTATGCAAGTCGCGCTTAGTACTTTGCCGCACAAGAAAAACCCGCCAAAATACCCCAACAGAACAAACGACTAGCCAAAAAGCGGTTTAAACTATTTTTCTCGGCGCAAAAAGTCCCCCGCATCCAAAATATTCCTCAGCACAACCTTACCCTCAGCTTGGTTCAGGTTGCTGGTTATTTTGCCGAAACCGAGGCACTCGCCGAACTCGTTCAGCACCAGAGTGTTGTCACCTTTCCGCTGGGAACCATACGCTTTCACTATGCCCGCTCGGAAAAGGTCTCTGCCGCAGATGAAGAGCCATGCGGCTTTTCTGTCAACTACAACTTTGTTCGCCGCCACGTCCACAAGTATTGCCATCAGGTTGAAACTTGGGAAGAAAATGCCGTTCTTGACCTTCCCAAGGTACAATCCAGCATAGTAGAAGTCACTTCGAATGAGCTTCCGTAGGCGAGGGTTCAAGAGATAATACCGCTGGCTTTTCTCCACTATGAACTCGGAGTTCAATGTTATTCTCGCGCCGAATTGAGAGGCAAAAGCTGCAATCTGCTTCATGGAAGCTCAGCCCCTTTTTTGAGTTTGCACACGAAGAAACCCTGCGTGTCACTGGGCCAGATTCGCCTGCACCGCTGCACCGAAGTGTCCAGTTTTCGCCCGGAAACTTCAGTTAACCCAACTTCTCCAGGGCAATTTACTGTTTCGATGTGTAGATTCAGGTTTTTCACCGCCCAGTTCATGTTCACTTCGTCTTCTTCAGGCTCTAATGAGCAGGTGGAGTAAACAATTTCGCCGCCGACGGCTAAGCATTTCACCGCTTCGGCGAGTATTTCTCTTTGAAGTTTCGAGTTGCGCTCCACGTCCTTGAGGGTTCTCCGCCTGAACCACTCTGGGTCTGAGGCGAAGTTTCCTGAACAAGGAACATCCAGAAGAATCCTGTCAAACTTCAAGTTCAGCCTTGAAGCCTGCCGTGCATCGGAATTGTAAACCACCGCGTTGCTGACATGGCAGCGTTCCAGATGATTTGACAGGGCAACCAAGCGCCTCTGATTAACGTCCAACGCCACAATGACACCAGTGTTGCCCATTAAATCGGCGAGTTGAACGGTTTTTCCACCCGGTGCGGCACAGGCATCCAGCACCATCTTGCGTTTTAAATCGGTGAAGAGCGTGGCTGGGATTTGAGCAGCGGCTTCCTGAATCGAGTACAAGCCCAAGAGGTACTCTGCGGTGGCGCCTGCGGAGACTTTTGATTTGCCAATCCAGTAGCCTGCTTCTAGGAAAGGCACCTTCTCAAGCTCGACGCCTAAGCCCCACAGTCTTTCGGGGAGGTTCTTGCCTTTCGCGTGGGTCTGGTTTATCCTGATTGCTTGTCTGGACTCGGCTTCTTTGAATTTCCAGCCTAGTTGCGCGTAGCGGTTGACGAAAAATTGCTTGCCAGACATCAACCGTACATGTGCTGCGCTTTCAATAAAAACTTTTCAAAGACTGCCAGAGCTAACTGCGGCGGTGAAGTCGCCGCTTCACCACCAATACAGAAACGGCGACTATATTGTGGATAAGAATCATTCCAGTTTCTCTATAATGAGCCTTCTGTTCTCAGAGTCTATCCTAACTTTAACTCTTTCATTCACCTTGAATGGGAATGTTCCATCTCTTGCAACATCTGTTGGCACATAGACAAAGAATTTATCGTAAAGTTTCTTGCCTGTCTGAGTGGGTCTGTTAATGAATTTACCTTCGCCTTCAAGCATTTTGTAAACCTAATTTGGTGTTAAATTCTAGAAGAAATGTTCATTTCCGAGAAACCAAGTATGAAGGTAATAACGCAAACCATAAAAGTGAATCAATATGAATAATAGTTTGAGTGAGGAGCACAAATGAGAAGACTTTTCCTGAGTGCACTTCTGATTGCATTAGTGATTGGCGGAATAGTTTTAGTCAGCAATATTCATGTTAACCCAGCTAAAGCAACTACAAACTTTAATGGTATAATCAGTTCAGACACAACATGGACAAAAGCAAACAGTCCATACAGCCTTACAGGAAATGTCCTTGTAAACAACGGAGTAACCTTAACAATTCAAGCTGGCGTTACTGTGAACCTTAATGCCTACTACATCATGGTGAATGGCACACTCGCTGCAAGAGGCAGTAGTACCGACCCAATTTACATAAGCGGCGGGCAAATCACTTTTACCCAATTCAGTACTGATTGGAACGAGTCCACAAGTACTGGTTCCATAATTGAGAATGCAGTTCTAAGTTCGACTATAACACTCAATAATTCACCCAAAATAGATCATGATATTACCTACGGCGCGATCAACGTACAGAAGACAACTGGAATACCCATAATTTCAAACAACACTATCAAAGGTGGAATTGGTGTTGCAGGAAATG
>CAYGVV010000201.1:0-3812 GCA_964353395.1 uncultured Candidatus Bathyarchaeia archaeon
GTCCCCATCGCAAACTTCAAGTCGGATAGCCTAGCCAAGTGCGATTCAGCTCCTGCCTATTTCACATGACAGAAACAACTGCAGAATTAAGTCTTTCTAAAGAAACAGCGAAAACGCTTGCTTCAGGCACTTAAAAACAAAGAAGAAAAGTTTAGATTGGGTAGGCTCCGCAGACCTTGCAGAACTGAATCTTCGTCTTCACGTAGCTCTTGCATTTCGGGCACTGTATTCCGCCGTTGTCTGGGAACACATCCTTTGGCTTTCCGAACTTCTTCCTGAAATGCTCGTAGTAAAGCAGTTGCTCCCTGTCTTGGATTTGTACGTCGTCCTTTTCGAGGATGGCTTTTTTCTTCTCCGCGAACTCTTTGTCTGTAAGCATGTCGTTGAAGTAAGTCCTGAGCACTTCTGTTCCTGTTCCCTGTTCCAGCGGCGCTTTTGGTCGCCAAATTACCTCTTTCGGGATCACATCTTCGTATGCCTTGCGAAGTATCCATTTGCTGTATTTTACGCCGTCAGTCATGTTAATCTTCAGCTTGATGGGTAGCTTTTTAGCCCAATCCATGAACAGCGGGTCCAGGTAAGGTGCTTTGATTTCCATTCCAACGGACTCTGCCATGGGCATAGAGGAGAAACCCATTTCTGCCCACATCTCTTGCTGCTTCTGTGCGAATTCTGTCTCGGTTAGGTGGAACTGCCAGGGGTAGCCAAAGAGTTCGTCTAAACCGTCGCCTGTGAAAACGCTTTTTACGCCCTTCTTTTTCAGGAGTGTTAAGCCTATGTAAACGGGCAAGCTGTTCCTAATTTCCATGGGATCAAACTTTTTCAGTGCATCTACAACTTTCGGATAATACTTGAGAACTTCTTCTTTGTCGAACACGTGGGTCTCATGGTTAAGCTTCAATAACTCGACCATTTTCTTCACGAATTCGGTGTCCTTCGGGTTTCCATGCTTGAAAGCCAATGTTAAGCAGGGAATTTTGGGTTTGTACTTCACTGCTTCAAACGCTATTATGGATGTGTCTGTTCCTGCTGAAAAAAGCATGCCGTCAGCCATGTTTTTCTGAACAACTTTGTTGATTAAAGTTCGGACTTCGGGCAAAACGTTAACATACTCTTTTTTGTCAAGCGCCATTTTATTTTCCCCGTGATACCTGAGCTTGTCACACTGCAAGTATTTAAGTTTATCCATATGCATACAAAAAATGGCAATTAGTAAACACCTGTGTTGAAAGTGAAGAAAATACTGAACACACAAATGCCCCTGTTCTCCTACGAGAACGGTCAACTAAAGCTTAGGTAACTTTAAAAGTCTTAAGCTTCGCTCTTATCAAAAGGTGCCAAACATAGTGCTACCTGAAAGCCGAGACGAATGGCCATACGAAAAGATTGAACACTGGCCCCCAATGACCTACAGAAACTGTTCCGTTCCCACCTCCAAAGATTTAACCAGTTTCACTAATTTTCTTAAAACAGAAAACTCAACCAGCCAGAACAAGGAACTCCAGCCATGGATTCCATTCTGTGAAGGACGCTGTTCATTTTGCTATTTTCCAGTAAACTGCGAAAAACAAGCCATCGCACTGTACCTTGAAGCTTTGAAGAGGGCACTTGGGTTCTACGCGAAAAACAAGTACATTCAATCAAGCGTTTTCAACGAGCTCTACGTTGGCGGAGGCAGCCCAAGCATCCTCATGAAGGATCAGATTGCTGATATTCTACAATATTGCCGAGAAACGTTTAACTTGACTGATGACTGCACCACAAAATTTACCGCGTGTACAAATGATCTTTCTGAAGAAAAAATTCGGACTTTGTCCTCAAGCAAAGTGAATCAGCTGGATATAGGTATTCAAACTTTTGATGATTCTCTGCGCAAAATGCTCATGCTTCGAGACAGCAGCAAGAACGCAGCACAAAAATTGAAAACTGCCAAGAAGCACGGGCTGCGCGTCAGCATCGACTTACTGTACAATCTCCCTTCGCAAACAACAGAACAGTGGAAAGACGACATAAAACAGGCGCTAGAGTTAGACGTTGAAAGCGTGGACTGCTATCCTTTAGAGTTATACTCAGACACGCTCTTAGCAAAGAAAATCTCGGGGGGAGAGTTGCCTTCACTTGGCGATGACGCGAAGGAACTGGAAATGTACCTTGAAGCCTACAAAATATTCAAGGAGAATGGTTATTCACCCACCTGCCATAATAGGTTCTCAAGAATCAGGGAAGATTTTCGTGAACCATCTTCAGAAGTGGTGGGCACAGGTGCTGGCTTCTTCATGGGCCACCTGAAAAATCACATTTACTCAGATGTTGAAGACGTCAAGAATTACATCGCCACCGTCCAGAGTGGCGCGTTTCCAATAGCGCGCCTTGCGACAACTACTCTAGAGGAAGAGATGAGAAAAACCATGATGCGCATCTACATTCGGGTCCCCGTGGACCGCGAGAAATTTAAGGCGCAATTTGGTAAGTTTCCAGAAGAAGAATTCCCAGATGCAATCCGAAGGCTACAGCAGAAAGGCTTAATCGAGACACGTGATGGCAAAGTGTGCTTAACCGAGAAAGGCGATCCATGGCGAGTTAATATAGCGTGGGAGTTCTTCAAACAGTAAGAGAGTGCCAACTTGAGAATAAGCCTAATCCACCTCAAAGTCCGCAGCAACCTCCAAAGCAATCTCAACGCTGCCCGAGAAGGCATCTGCAAAGCTGCACGACAGAAGCCTGCCTTCATAGCTCTTCCAGAGTACTTCTCCGTTCCGAACAACATGGAACAATTCACTTCTGCAGAAAAAATCAGCAAAGAAACCTTCAATATAACACTTGGCTTCTTATCAGAAATCAGCAAAGAGTTCCCCAGCATCTACATTTTAGGCGGCACCGTGCTTGAAGAAGATAACGGCGTATTCTACAACACGAGCACCCTTTGGAGAAACGGAGCACTCCTCGGAAAATACCGCAAACGAAACCCAATCAAAACCGAACTGAACGCAGGCGTGAGCAGAGGAGACAAGCCAGCCGTCTTCGCCACAGACTACTGCAAGGTCGGCATGCTCGTATGCGCGGACATGTTTGACCCAGCCACCATAAAGGGAGTTGTCGATTTGGGCGCGGAACTCGTGTTTTTGCCCGTCGCAGCCATGGGCACCCATCCCCACGTCAAGGGGCATCCGCTGACAGAGAAGCTCGCCACGGAAAACGGCATCTACGTCGTCAAAGTCGGCAACGTAAGCAGCAGCGCCAGAGGCGGAAGAAGCGCCTTCATCACCCCATGGGGCATAGAACAAGAAGTGTCAGACGCCGTGGAGGACTCGATGATAACGACGGATTTTGACATGCCGAAACTCAGAGAATACCGCAAATCCCTAAAAAGATAATTTCCTGACTACCAAGAATATTCTAAAGGCAAAGGTCTTCAACAGTCAGGACCTTAAAGGTTAGTCTAGTCGGTTGAACAGACAAGATTGTGCTGCCGCCAAATTATTACACACCAAACATTTTAGCATACCTTTGCATCCGGGATAGAACGGATAGTCAAGCTCCAGTTCTCCCAATGTTTGCTGCTTTATATAAGGGGGCTATAGACTGCTCCGAGCACAAAAGCACATAAACAATGCAACAACACAAAAATAACCCCAACAACCATGAAACAACCGACAAACCATGAGCAGAACAGGTTACGCTAACTTGCCGCTTCACCCAGGCAAAGCACCATCATGGCTAACAGGCAGAATGCGCAAACTCGCCAAAGAAATCTCCTCAATCATGATCGACGAACATGGCACAGACACTTTTCTCGCACGGATAAGCGATCC